>NZ_BAACAP010000233.1:0-110168 GCF_045865695.1 Scytonema hankhaensis NUACC26 | reverse complement strand
TGATGTGTACATGGTCAAGCCTTTTGAGCCAGAGGAACTCGTAGCACAGGTAGAATCTTCTCTGAAGCAGACCATTCGCTGGAAAGAACACCAAGCAAAAGGAGGGGAAAATGGTTCTCGCATCCAAGTTCCCTTCGATGTACAACTGACCCCAACCGAACTAAAAGTTGTTCAATTTGTGGCGCGAGGCTTAGCTAACCGCGAAATCGCTGAAGAATTAAATGTTAGTCAGCGTACAGTCGAAAGCCACGTGTCCAATATGTTGGGCAAAACCAATCTCCACAATCGCACCGAACTTGCACGGTGGGCGATCGAAAACCAAATGGCGTAAAGGGATGCGTGGATTTTAGATTTTGGATTAAGAATCAAAAATCCAAAATCTAAAATCCACGCATCCCTTTGTGTTACCAACCGTCTTGATTAACCATTGGTTGATGCTTAATTTCTAGATTTAGTTCATCTAGATAGGTCAAAGCACTGGCAATTTGGAAAACTGTTCCTCGTAGTTCCAAATCAAAACAGCCTTTTTGCGATACATCCCCAAGGAGTTGTGCTGTAGCGATATTGACCGTAACGCCACTGTGAGAGATCAGCTTGGAAATAACGGGCTGTTCGTGCATATCTTTGGGAATGTAAACCGTAACGCGAGTTTCTGTACGTCTGTTATCGCGAAAATTATTGGTAGATTTACCCTGTCTGACCAGAAGAGCCATAATAGTAGATTTCCCTTGAAATTAGTAGATTTCCCTTGAAAATGATTTGAAGGGAGTTTGAATTAGCACAAATCTTTTCCCCCCAATCAAATACAGAGATATCACTTTTTTAAGCACAATTCAAGACCCTATATTTCTATAGTTGGGACAAGTATATTTTATAAATCTCAATATAATTTTTGATAAAATTTAATATTTATAAAGTAATACCTTTTCTTCAAATATTAGCAACAGATGCTCCCCCCTAGCTCCCCTTAAAAAGCTACGGTGTACACACAAATTGAATTTACCCCCCTTAATCCCCCCTTAAAAAGGCTACGGTGTACACAGATCTCTCGAAAAGATATGAAACATCATGAAAACAGGAGAATTTGATTCCAATTCCCCCCTTTTTAAGGGGAGCCAGCGCTCTGGTGCAGGGTCTCCCGAACTCACAGCGACTGGCGTGGGTTAGGGGGGATCGAAACCGCAAGAGAGCACTTCAAAAGACTTGTGTGTACACCGTAGCCTTATGGTAACTTAATTAAATAATCGTTTGCACCTTGAGCAAAGGCTTCTGCTTTTAACTCTGGTTCTTCTTTGCCAGATAGAATAACAATGGGAATATCTCGAGTTGCTTCGTAGAAACGAAACCAACGCAACAGCATAAGCCCATCTATACCTGGTATTACCAAATCTAAAAGAATCACTGTTGGTGTAATTTCTACAGCTTTCTGAATAGCTTGAGTTGGAGCGCTTATGTAGTGAAACAAAATATCTTTTTCATGCGTCAGTATTTGCCGAACTGTTTCGCCAACGATCGCCTGGTCATCAATCAGCAGAACAGTCACTGTATCGTTTTGAAGAGTGAAAGTCGATGTGATTGTTGGCAAGTTTTGCTGAGTGTTGAATTTAGACGCTCTTTGGACTATTTGTTTCGTTTTTTGTAAGATTTTTCTCGACTTTAAAATCCTGTTATATCTCCTAGCCATAAACATAACTCAATATTGTCAACTATTAACGACAATTATAGAATCAAGAAAATACAAATTATAAGAGTTTGCTTATATATTTTGTAGGAATTATTCCTTGAATAAATTCAGTAAGTCTACTGTTGTCGAAAAATAGATATAGATATGTTTATGTTAGTGGTTAATTCTTAGTAGGAGCAAAAGGCATTTACTCAAAGGTCTAATATGTAGTACGTACCCGCTCGCAGCAGACAGAAGCGATCGCATCCACTGGTAAAATCTCTGTTGCTGCTTCTAATTCTGCGGCGGCTTTAGGCATCCCATAAACCACTGAAGTTCGACGGTCTTGAGCAATAGTATGCCAGCCAGCTGTTCTTAATTTTTTTAAACCTCAATGTTTAGATCGACCATCTCGGTTTCAGAGATGTGCAATGTTTCTACAACTCTTTCCACCATTAAACCCACTAGATGGGGCATTTCCGATTTTGAAGTTTCGTTGCGATCGCTCAGACAGTGCTTAATCAATACGATGCGAGTACTAAAATTCTCACAGCATGGGCGATCGTGCATTAACTGGCACAGGTCAAGCACTGGTACAATACGTCCACGGTAATTAAAAACCCCAGCAACGTATTTGGGTGTGTGGGGTAGAGTTTTGAGAATCACCAGGGGGAGGACTTCTACAACCTGCTGACTTGCGATCGCATAAAGTTGATTATCAATATTAAGTAATAAAAATAACATTTATAGACCTTGTAATATGGATTAAGTGAATGCAGTTTAACTCAATCCTGCAAGGTCGTTAAACAGAGAAAACACTTGAAATTGGGATTAACACGGGGGTGTTTGAGTGGTATTGCAGCAGCCTGCTGGTTCTATACCCATTCTATCCCTAGAGAGTGGCGATCGCCTAACTCGTACTGAATTTGAGTGCTGCTATGAAGCAACCCCAGGAAAATTCAAAGCCGAACTGATTCAAGGAGTGGTTTGCGTGGCATCCCCTGTAAGAGTTATTAAGGTTAAAAATTGATGTTGCAATCAATTAAAGGAGTTTATAAGCACGGGAAGGTAGAGCTTACTGAATTACCTTCTGATGTATCAGAAAGCCCTGTAATTGTCACTTTCGGTTACAGAGCAACTGGAAAAACAAGTGTTTTAAACAATATCATTAAACCAAATGAATCTTGTTCCTCCAGCGCTCTCATTTGCAGCATTTGATCGAGTACTACTTTTATAAAAAGTGCAATCGCTCTTTTAAGATTTGAGCAAGTCAAGCTAATTCTGATGCTAACAGCCGACCTTTTATTGGTTCATACTCATCTTCTAGTAACCAAAGCTGTGCTTCATCATAACTATTGCTTGAAAACACAATTTTATACCCTTGAGCCGGGTCGTAAATCCTATAGTTCCCGTGAATGTTACTTAGTAGTAGAAGAATATAAGGAGGTGACAGCATAGGATCTACCCATACTTCTGCAAACTCCCAGTCATTGTTCACTGGGTCTTGTGCGGGGGATGACATGGTATTGGTCGTATGCATTGATTTTTATCTCACCATAGTAAAGCGGAATACGGCTACCGTCTGGACTAATTCTATAACCAACTGGTTCATCAAAGAACATTCCATAGCGCTCATATTCCCGAATGATTCCAGTAAATTCTCCCTTTTCTATTATGGCTTGGGTAACTCGGTTCATAATAAACTCATCTTTAAATACATGAGCGGCAATTCCTCTGTTCAGGAGTCTTTGCATTTGTGGTGTATCTTGAAGGTGTTTGGCAACGTGCCTATAGTCTAAGGTAATTTGACGACTAATTCCGCTCATGAATTCATAGCTTGGGATGGTAATTAGTTAGTCTACTATAACTTTATTGACTCAATCGGAGTGAATTAATTATATTGCTCTACGTATAAACCTTAATTACTCATTTAATGAAAGTTCAAATGCTCCAGATTTTAACCAAGCTTTTGCGGCATTGCCAAACTATTTGGCTGCAAGTGTTACCTGAACAAACCACGACTGAACTCCTGCCTTTGCTTGGGCATCTCTATGAGTCTGGTTTACTTACACCGCCCATGTCCTCTGATGCAGAACCGATTTCTGATGCTGATTTAGCAGCAATGGTTCAGTCTATTTATGTTGCTGGTCAACCACTTTCAGAAACAATTATTGAGGAGCGAGGTGAGTGGTAACAGCGTACTTTCTTTAGTTGACCCTACAGTCTTCAACGAGGAAGGATGTCATCTAAGCGAAGTTCAAGACCGGGAAAAAGCGGTGAGTTAATTAATTGATTTAATCTATATTGTTGTTGAATATAAGTATCTTCAACTAATTGACAAACGGTAAAGGTAGGTTGTTTGGGCTTACCAATAAATGCTACGCCACCCAGACCGCGATAATCCACAATCCAATATTCAGGAATACCTAAAAGCGTGTATTCTTCAACTTTGGGAGCATAATTAGTTTCCCAGTTGCTACTAACAACTTCAACCACCAATTTTATCTATCGCCCCATAGTAATTACAGGTTCTCGTTCCCAAAGTGGTTCGCGATCTAGAACAGTTTCATCCAGAACAATAATATCAGGACGACGAGCGGTAGCTATATCTGCAAAGGGGTAAATTAAACAAGTGCGAGGAATAAACCAGGGAAGTTTTTCCGCAACAAGATAGATACCAATTTGGGTTGCAAGCTTACCACTCACTGTTTCATGAGGACCAGTAGGTTCCATGTCAATTAGTTCTCCATCTGCTAGTTCATAGCGGGAATTATCTCGGTATTGGGAGACAAAATCTTCTTTAGTGAGAGTTTTTGGAGGGATATACGTCATGAAAATCTCCTCAGTAATGCGATCGCTTTAAGACAGAACTTTTGCAAAGTCTTTAGTATTGCGTATAACCAAAATACTCTTTACGACGTTCTGCTTCTATATCAGCCAACACTTCATCAAAAAGTAGATTATCATTATACATTCCAATTACCTCAAGCCAGGGATTATCAGTTTGGGGAGAATCAATTTCTAAAGTCACTATTTTTGAATTTTGTAAACGTTTTTGCAAAAGCTACTGTAAGTTTTCCAAAGCTTCATTTTCAGTTTTGCCAGAGCTTTTACAGTTTGATAATCCTAAGACCAATGCACTAAATCTACCATCAGACTCACGTTCAACCAACACACTATAAGTTAGCTTAGAAGTATCACGCTTAGGACTGTTTGAAGAGCTAAAACCGATCGGACTTTTTTCCTTTTTCGATATTTTATAATTTTAGTAGATTTAGACACAAGATGAATGGAACAGCAGTCATAACTAGCGATTGTAGATTTCTTTACGGCTAAGCAGACCAGTCACTTGCACGGGATTCTCACTCAATTCGTCAATTATGTCATGTTTTTGAAACGATCTGTTCTTCAACAAAACAATTACTTTAATATCATCTCCACTGATGTCTTGTTTGTACTCATCGGAATCTGAATTAAACCGTTTTGAATTTTTGCTTGAAACTCTACAGCCTTTAACATTTTTAAACTCTCCTTTATATCGATACAACTCAATCTTAACTCTATTACTTATATCTTCAATAGAAGATAATTAACTTAGTTACCAATAGCTACTCTCTCACTACTATAGCAATCCTAAGTCATTTGTAAAATTCTCTCTTCTCTCTTTACTTCGCGCTCTTTGCGTCTTTGCGGTTAATACTTTAATAACTTAAATAGAACTGCTATATAAAGAACTTAGAAGTAATAACAATGCACTAGAACAATCCTAAATCATTTGTAAAATTTCCTCTTTCTTCTCTCTGTGTTCTCTACGCCTCTGCGGTTCATTAAAAAAATTTACAATTTCGTTACCCATACTTGTTTGAGAACGTCCAAAAAAGCAAAGACTCCTTTTGGTAATATGGCATCAGCCAGAATAATAACTCCAATAATACGCTCCAAAGGAACTGGCAAACTCCTAACCTGTATCTCTTCTGGTATGGGTTCGGCTGTGAGTCGAGCCATGACAGTCGCTCCGAGTCCCTGCTTCACCATGCTGAGAACTGTTGAATCCTCCCTGACTTTGTGGTCAACTTTCAGCGTGTGACCAAATTGTAAAAAATGCTCTTGGATGACTTTGTTGTGTTGAGGACTCCGCAGATTGACAATCATTGGATACTCTGCTACTTGTTCCCAACTGAGCGGTACATCACAAGCAAGCACTCCTGGTGACAGCAGTACAACAAACTCGTCTCGAAATAATTCCCAAGCATCAAACTCTTTTCCTGTTGGAAGCAAAGTAAAACCGACTTCTGCTTGACCTTGTTGTAATGCTTGTTCGACTTCCGCATACCTGTCATATTCGGTAATGACAACACCCAACGTGGGATACTTCTCGCGAAAACGAGCGATGACTTTTGGGAGCACGTGGGTTGCGATACTCCGAACGCAAGCCACTCGCACTTGTCCGCTTTGCAATCCTTTTTCTCGTTCGGCTTTTTCTAGAACGTTCCCCAACAAACGCAAAATTTGTCGTGCTTCCTCAAAAATTTCCTCTCCAATCGGCGTTAACGTCGCACCGTGACGACCTCGCAGCACGAGAACAACTCCTAATTCTTCTTCTAAAGTCGCGATCGCATAACTCACCGTTGATTGAGATAAACCCAACTCCAAAGCCGCTTCGCTAAAGCTGTTGCGATCGCCAACAGCCACCAAAGCTCGTAGCTGAGAGATTTTTAGATTACAGTCGTTGATTTTGTCCATCAAAGTCAAGAAAGCTTTCTATTTTAGGACTTACGCAACCTCAATAGTATTTTGGGGATTTCACGCGTTGTCGATCCCCCCAACCCCCCTTAACAAGGGGGGCTATGCGTAAGTCCTGTATCTATCGATTTTATCGATAGAAGGTATCGAGGGGATCGTTTGTTTTTCAATTCAGTCATAAATAAACTGTTTATTATTGGTAAATCAATTCAAACAATGTCTTCATTATTTTCTCTCACGCTTTGCTTTGTGATTTTATTGTTTAGCGTGACTAAAGGATACTTTGTTGCTTATTCTCTCGGTCTATCTTTAGTCATACTGCTGGTCACTTTTACTTACCAAGGCTTTCCTTTCGCAATTCTACTAAAAATGGGTTACGTCAGCAGTCAAAAAGCTTTTTCCATTATCACAATTTTATTACTTATAGGAGTTGTCACATCAATTTGGATGGTATCTGGAACAATTCCTGCATTGGTTTATTATGGGACTCAATTCATCAATCCTCAATACTTTATTCTTTCAGCCTTTCTTCTTAGCTGCATTATTTCCGTACTTCTAGGAACTTCTTTTGGGACTGTCAGTACTGTAGGTGTCGCACTGATGATTATGGCAAAAGAAGGAAATATCGAGCCTCACATAATTGCTGGAGCTATTATTGCAGGCGGCTATTTTGGAGACAGATGTTCCCCCATGTCTTCTAGCGCTCATTTGATTGCTAGTCTTACCAAAACCAATCTATATAAAAACCTTGCGTATCTCATGACGACTGCTTGGTTTCCATTCATCGCTTCTACCATAGTTTACTTTTTTCTTTCGCTGGACAATCCCATTCAAGCTAGCAGTCACAATCTACTGGCGGAAATCCCTCAAATCTTTGATATTAACTTGCTAGTTTTATGTCCTGCAATTGCTGTTTTCTTCCTTTGTCTCTTGAAAATAGAGGTGAAAGTGACGCTGGGGATTAGTATTGCGATCGCATTATTTCTAGGATGCTTTGTTCAAAATTATTCCTGGCTGCAAATGTTGCAATTTGTGGTTTTTGGATTTCATTTAGATTCACAAAGTCAGCTTGCTGAAGCTTTAACTGGGGGAGGTATTTTATCAATGATGAGAGTTTCAGTCGTTGTCGTAATTTCCACATTTCTTGTAGGAATTATCGTGGGGACGAAGACTCTAGCATCTGTGGAGAAAGTCTTCAGAAGAATTTCTTCTAAAAGTGGCTTATTTCTGAGCACTATTGCTGTTGGGTTGGTATCTGCTGCTTTTGGTTGTACTCAAACACTTGCTATTCTCATGACTTATCAACTTATGAAAGACAAGTACGAGCACAGAAAAGTGAGCCATTATCAACTCGCGATCGATATTGAGAATACTGCTGTTGTGCTTGCGCCTCTTGTTCCTTGGAATATTGCTGGTTTAGTTCCAGCGACTATTTTAATGACTGATTCGGGATTTATTCCTTATGCGGTTTATTTGTATTTGATTCCGGTTTTTAATTGGGTTGGGTTTAAGTTGGTTGAGTCGAGGAGACTTTGCAAAAGTTAAGAAAATGAATATTTAACCGCAGATGAACGCACCCTCGACGTAGATGTACAGCAATTTTAATTCTTAGCGCTCGATATTTTACTACTTAAATAGGATTGTTTATGAACGGACAAAATCTTTTAATTAGACTCGCGACAAAAGATGATATCTCGACTATTATGGAGCTTATTTTACTGAAGGCTGAGTTTGATGGATGTCTCGATTTTTTGGAAGCAACGCCTCAGAAACTAGAAGATACAATATTTTGTCACAATCCTCTTGCTTTTATTTTGTTGGCTGAGATTGATGAAAACGCAATTGGATTAGCAAGCTATCATCGCATATACTCTACTTTTCTTGCTAAGCCGGGAATTTGGTTGGACGATCTATATATTAAAGCTGAATACCGTCATTGTGGTGTTGGGACAGCGTTGATAAATCATTTGTGTCGAATAAATGAAAATATAGGTGGTGCAAGAATTGATTGGATAGTTAGAGTCAATAATGCACCAGCAGTCAAGTTTTACGAAAAAATGGGGGCAAAAATTCTTGAACGAGTCAGGTTGTGTCGTCTGGAAAGAGATGCGATAAGCGAAGCTTAACGGAGTACAGCCGTATCGCTTGTAGAGCATACGAAAACGAAAACTTTCTGCTTTAGACATAAGGAATTTTCAAGACATAAATTCTCCATCTTGTGGTGCGGGCGTCCTCGCCCGCCACTAATACAGGACGGGCGGGGACGCCCGTACCACAAGAAATTTTTTATTTGGAATTCCCTAAATAAACCCATTCATGCAAGCGATATCCATACCCGGAGTTATGAATGAGTTTATCAAGGCAAATAGGATTACACACTTGGAAGGTGCGCTAGGATTTTATAGAAAGCTGTAAGTGGGATACGTACACAAAACGGAGCTAAAACAATGCAAAATATAAAATTACGTTCGCGTGTTGGAAAAGATGGAGTATTACACCTTGATATTCCAGTAGAAATGACAGATACAGAAATCGAGGTGACAGTAACAATTCATAGAGTTACACCACAAGAACGAGGCTGGATGTCTGGTTTTTTTGAAGAAGTCATTGGCGGTTGGGTGGGAGAACCGCTACAAAGACCAGAACAGGGGGAGTATGAGACAAGGGAGCAGCTATTTTGACTTATCTTCTTGACTCAAATGTTTGCATTCGCTTAATAAATAATAGCAGGCCTGCAGTAACAACTCGCGATTAATTGCGGCGATCGCTTTGACGAATAGTTTAATATTAGTTACGCATAATGTGCGTGAATTTAATAGAGTCAATGGGTTGCAGATTGAGGATTGGGAGGAAGGGGGTTAATGTCTATGAGATTTTCAAGTAAAAAATCATCTCGAAGTGCAGGAGGCGGAGCCTCCATGAAGGCATTCCCAGGCTGAGCCTGGGAACGAGGTGGAGAACTCGACTAAAATTCAGCGCTTTCAGGTGTGCGTGGGAAGGGGATAACATCTCTGATATTGCCCATCCCCGTCATAAATTGCACGAGTCTTTCAAAACCAAGCCCAAATCCGGCGTGTGGAACGGTACCGAAGCGGCGCAAATCCAGATACCACCACAAATCCTCTGGCTTCATCCCTTGGGCGAGTATACGACGTTCTAACACTTCTAAGCGTTCTTCCCTTTGCGAACCACCAATGATTTCACCAATTTTGGGTGCAAGAATGTCCATTGCGGCTACGGTTTTTTCATCGTCGTCTAAGCGCATATAGAAAGCTTTGATTTGCACTGGGTAATTTGTGACGATGGTGGGCTTTTTGAACAGCTGTTCGGCTAGATAACGCTCGTGTTCTGATTGTAAATCTAGTCCCCAACTGACTGGGTATTCAAATTTGACGTCAGCTTTCTCTAATAGTTTGATGGCTTCTGTATAAGTTACACGTTCAAATTCATTATTAATAATGTTATCTGCTGTTGCTATAACTGTGTTATCAATGCGCTGGTTAAAAAATTCTATGTCTTCAGCACAAGTTTCCATCACGTATTTAAATATGTGTTTGAGAAATGCTTCTGCTAAGTCCATATCTCCTTTAAGATCGCAGAATGCCATCTCTGGTTCTACCATCCAAAATTCTGCGAGGTGACGGGAAGTGTTGGAGTTTTCTGCACGGAAGGTAGGACCAAAGGTATAGACGTTGGTAAACGCTGTCGCCATCACTTCTGCTTGTAGCTGTCCGCTTACTGTTAGGTATGTTGGTTTACCGAAAAAGTCTTTACTATAATCTACAGCTTTGGTGTCCTGGCGAGGCACATCTTTTAAATCTAAACTGGTGACGCTGAACAGTTCGCCTGCACCTTCACAATCGTTGGCGGTGATGATGGGTGTATGTACCCACAAAAACCCGCGTTCTTGGAAGAATTGGTGAATGGCTGTAGCGCATGCATTCCTAACTCGGAAAACTGCACCAAAGGAATTGGTTCGCGATCGCAAGTGTCCGATTGTTCTAAGAAACTCAAAGGAATGACGTTTCTTTTGCAGGGGATATGTATCGGGATCGGCTTCTCCGTATACTGTTACCTTATTAGCTTTTAATTCTACACGTTGCCCTTTTCCTTGAGAAGTAACAAGCACTCCTGCAACTTCTACTGACGCACCTGTGTTTAGCTGTTTCAAAATACTGTCGTATTCTGGCAAATCTTCATTAATTACGACTTGCAAACTAGCCAAGGATGAACCGTCATTCACTTCAATAAAAGCAAATCCTTTTAATTCCCGTTTTGTCCGAACCCAGCCTTGAACTACCAGAGACTCATCAGGTTGACCATTTCGCAATACTTCTGCAATCCGTTGATAGACCATATCATTTAGCTAACTTACTTTATCAACCAGCCTATGATAACGCCCAATCCCCCAAATCGAACTGCCAACCAGAAAGGTTCTTTTAAACTTTTCCAAGAGAATAACTTACTTTCTAATCTCAGTTCTAGTTCTTCTAGTTGCTGTTGAATGTGCCTTAACTCTGTTTTCAGACCGGGCTGTTTGCTGTGATGCAATTCGTCACGGCGCTGCTGCAACTCTTGTTGATGCGATCGATCTGCTTGCACTTGATTGTAACGTTCTTTAAATGCAGCAAGTGCTTGCTCCACTTCCAAAAGTTGTTCTTCCAATTCTTGCTCTGGGCTCTCTCCATCCGTTGGTGGTTCAGATGGTTTTTGATCCGGTTTCATACGTTGGTTAGTGGTTAGTGATTAGTAGGCTTGGCAGTAACTTAACATTTGTTGGCATCACCATTAGGCTATGTTAAGTACGATGCTGCCGACAGCTAAGCTAAATTTGTCTATATTAACCTACTCGATCGCTCATCTCATGTCTCAACCAACTCAGATTCCCAAAACTAATGAACTAAGCCAGTTTAGTACATTGGAATTAGCCCAGGCTCTCATGGAGAGGCTGAGTATTTCACCTAACGATTGGCATCGCCTTAAGTCTAACCGCAAAGTTCGTGCTAGCGAACAAGCCGCCGCCGCTCTTGTTTTTCTTTTAAAAGACAATCCAGAAGAAGCTTTGCAAAAACTTCAACAAGCAAGCGGTTGGTTGGATAAGTCTATTTCTGCTCCTCCTTGTCCGACTCATGGTGGAGGGATTAGGGATTAGAGATTGGGGACTAGGGAGTAGGGAATTAATCAAAGAACTCTTCCACTCCCCAATCGCCAGTCCTCATTGCCCCTTATCCCCAGAGGAAACCCCGAGTTCCCCAATCACCGTCTTAAAGATAATTTAGCTCTCTGTTCTAATTGTTTGCATAATCTTAACTCTGTTCCTTTCCTGTTCCACTCCACTCGATCGAACACTTGGCGCAGAATACACAATCCTCGACCATTTTCTGACTCGTCGGGTGGTAAATATTCTGTAGGATCTTCGTAACAAGGAGCAGCAGGCATGAAGCCGTCTCCTTGGTCTGATACGATCCACCAGTATTGATTGTCAATTAAGGAGAATCTAACTATAACTGTTTTTCCAGGATCTAGGTTGTTACCATGCTTGGCTGCGTTCACTAAAGCTTCCTGAAGCCCAAGGCGCAATTCTGCTTGTAACATTGATGGAATCTCTGCCAATAATAAATCTAATATTGGACACAGATATAGTGTTGAGGCGAAACTAATTGTACCCCAATTACGTCCTGTTGGACGGAGCGAGACATTAATCACAATGAGGAACCCCGTAGCTTTCAGAGTTAGCTAGACATCAGTTTGCTGTCACAGGCACCCTGATCTTGTGTGAGGTGGTCGTGTTGCCTTCAAACTTGCGTCTGTTGAACTAAATTTTGAAAATGCTAGGGCGCATAGACTCTCTCAAAAGATATGAGTTGATTAAGCACAGTACGGCTAGTAAGCACCAATCGTAAATTCAGGCAATTATTATTGCGTATAAAAGAGTATACTTTCACTCTTTTCATTGCTAAGCATAAGCTAGACAACTCGATTCATAACTCCAAGAGAGACTTTGCTTTTTACTTATCCATGCAAAATGAATTGCACAGAAGGAATCATATTTTTAGCTTAATTCTATAGTAGCATCTCTCGTCGATAACGATCCATAAATTTTGCTTTTGAGTTTTTGTTAAAGAGGAAGAGAATTCAGAGCAAGGCGGATAGTGTAAGGAACGCTGCTGCTTCTACGTGGGCTGTCTGTGGAAAGAAATCCGCAGGTTGCACTCGTGTCAGCGTATACAGTCCATCCTCACAGAGTAATTTGAGGTCACGAGCCAGGGTGGCTATTTTACAACTGACGTATACAATGCGAGGAGGTTTCGTTTGCTTTAAGGTTTCAATCACAGAGCGATCGCATCCCTTGCGTGGAGGGTCGAGCAAAACGATATCTGGTGAAATGTCCATGTTGGGGAGTAATTCTTCTACTGCGCCAGGATGAAAGATGGCATTCTCGATCCCGTTAAGCTTTGCGTTTAAATTTGCCTGTTCCACTGCTTCTGCTTGAAGTTCTAACCCTACAGCTTGCCGTACTTTTTTGGCTAAAGGTAGGGTTAGTGCCCCAATACCACAATAAGCATCAAATAGCACTTCCTCACCTTGTAAATTGAGTTCTGACTCAATAACCTGTAACAACGCTTCTGCTGTTTCCGTATAAATTTGGAAAAACGTATCTACCCGCACTTGAAATTCTAGACCAGCAAATTGTTCTTTTAGGTAAGGAACACCAGCAATACAACGGGTTTCTTGCCCAAAAATAGCATTGGTACGTTCTGGATTCCGGTTAACACACACTCCGATTAGCTGAGGATAGCGCTCCAACCACTCTTGCGCTTGGTCGTAAATTCCTGGTAAGTTCCAATCCTTAACCACCAAAGTCAGCAACATTTCCCCTGTATGACGACCGATACGCAAACCGAGATGTCGTATTAAACCAGTATGATTGTGCTCGTTGTAAATTTGCCAGTTACGCTTTTGAATGTCTTGTTTAACTTCCAACAGTAGGGGGTTTAATCGCGGATCTTGTACTGGACATTGATTTAAATTAATTAATTGATGGCTGCTTTTTTGGTAATAACCCGCTTGGACAAGTCCTGTATGAGATAATCCTACGGGATATGTTGCTTTGTTACGATAACCCAAGCATTCCGAACCAGATAGCATTGGAGCGACTGGTGGTTGAGTAAAACCGCCAATACGTTGCAAGCCTTGAATAACTTGATGGCGTTTGGCTTCTAATTGATATTGATAATCAATATGTAACCATTGACAACCCCCACATTTATCAGCAACGATACAACTCGGTCGAATGCGGTGGGAAGATTTTTCCAGCAGTTGTTCGATTTGTCCGCGAGCATAACTAGGTTTTACGTAAACTAGACGGACAGTAGCGCGATCGCCGGGTACGGTATCCGGAACAAAAACGACGCGATCGTTCCATCGTCCGACACCATCACCAGTATCGCTTAAATCGGCAATCTCTACTTCAATTAATTCGCCTTGTTTCCACATTCCCCATGCCCCTTTATTTATGTCCTCAAGACTCGTTAAACTAGCAAATAATAAAATAAAATCACGTTCTACGCGATAACCATGACTGTAGTAAGCCAAGTTATTCTCAAAGCTGATGACGAACTGCGTTACCCTAGCAGTGGCGAACTCAAGAATATCAAAGACTATTTGCAAACTGGCGCACAACGGATTCGCATTGTCGGTATCCTAGCCGAAAATGAGAAAAAGATAGTTCAGGAAGCTACCAAGCAGCTTTGGCAAAAGCGTCCTGACTTTATTGCTCCAGGTGGCAATGCTTATGGAGAACGCCAACGCGCTCTATGTGTCCGTGACTATGGTTGGTACTTACGCCTAGTTACTTATGGTGTACTTTCTGGTGACAAAGAACCAATTGAAAAAATTGGTTTAATTGGTGTCAGAGAAATGTACAACTCCCTCGGCGTACCCGTACCGGGAATGGTAGAAGCTATCAACTGTTTGAAGAAAGCTTCTGTTGACTTACTTAGCGCAGATGATGCTGCAGAAACCGCTCCCTACTTTGATTACATCATTCAAGCAATGTCCTAGTACTTAGCGCTCGGCATCACTAATACATCCATATTAGCTGGATTTTCCCCACATCTGGTGGTGGCTATGGCAGATTTTCTGTCAGGTTAGCATCGGGTTGTGGGGAAATTTTATTGGGGGATTGGCGATTGGCGATTGGCGATTGGCGATTGGCGATTGGGGAGATAAGGGAGAACAACTAACCACTAACCACTAACCAACCCTAAAACAAAAAGCCAACAGTCCCTCTTTTGGGCTGTCGGCAATTAGTGTGTTCCCTATTAATGACTCGGCTAGAGTTCAGTTGTGGATATCATCTCAATTTGACTCTACAGAGAATAGGATCTTAATCATGAGCACTAGTGATTGTCATCACTACAATTATTTACAGCAGAGGATACTGACAAGTTCAGCTTTCTGACGCTGGTGGGCGCGATCGCAACCCATCTTTAAAACTGTAAAATTTATTACACTCAAATGACTAATTTTTCAGAAATACTAATTTGAAAGAAGAATGCTGTAGATACAGATGCCATACCACTTGCTTTATGTTGGGAAACTCATCCACTACAGTGGCTGCTCTGTTTTTTGAAGTCAAAGTTTACAAAAGCTGCTTCATACGGATGAATAAGTAAGGGTGTTCTACTATTAAAATAATGGAGTTGTAAAGCTAAAATTGATTCCCTAGCATTTCTAGAATTTTTGTTATGCGATAAACCACCAATCCAATCTTTAGGTTTTCTGTAACAATTCTGTTAAGTACTACTGTAGTAACACCCAGAAAAAATTAAAATTTCATGAACTAGAGTCAGCATGACTCTTAACTGCAATGGTAGAATACGGAAACTAATGCGTTCCGAACACCGTTGTCAGTAAAATTGCTGTACCAACAATTACTTAAAATTTCATGCTTTACTCAAGCTAATTTCTATTTTATGAAATAGTCTTTATAGTTGAAATGTTGGAAATACTTAAATACACTACATAACCTTGGGCTTTGCCCAGGAAATTACGTATTTCCCTAGTAGATTCAAATGAAGCATCATTAGCATCAGCAGACTCTGGCAGTTATGTTATTTGCGATCGCAAATCTATCGATTTACCTGATTTATCTATCTTATCCCAGTCACATCTGTAAAGTCCTCAATAAGAGGATGTTTGAAAAGTCATGAATTGATGTATCAAATATTTTTTACCCCACCCTAACCCTCCCCGATATATTGGGGAGGGAACTGGATTTTTCTTATTTCCCCCCAATACATCGGGGGGATAATGGGGGGTAATAATGTGATTAAAACGACAGCCAACCACTTTTCAAACATCCTCTAAGATTAAGAGTCTTGCAAACTTCTAGGTTTCTGTCAATTTCTCAAGTTCTAGTCATACACCAAGAGCCGGTAAAAAGCGCGATACTTTATAAATGCTTTAGGATTACTATAGTTCAATCAAGATTGCTACAATCTAGGAATTATATGACCTCGAAGCCATTCAGTAAGTTGGTCTCGACTTAACTGACCAGAAGCTACTCGTAAAATCACCTGTTCTTGTTCGTCCACTGCTGCATTAATCTCATAGCCGTTTAAGACAAGGAAAACTTCCATTACAGCATGACCAATACGTTTGTTGCCATCTATAAAAGGATGGTTTTTAATCAAAGAAAAACAAAGTGCTGATGCTTTTTCAATAATGGTAGGATAAAGTTCTTCTCCACCAAAGGTCATTTGTGGTTGAGCTATAGCTGACTCCAATCCACCTATATTAGCAATACCTGCCGAGCCACCAGATTGCTCAATTACGCGGTGATAAAGTTCTACAATCTCAGTTAGAGTCAGATAACGCATTAAGCTAACCGTTGATACAGTTCAGAATTTTTTTGAAGAACATAATCTGTAGCTTCTTTAAAAGTCACTTCTGACCGCTCCAGTAACTCTTCAACACTCTTCAGTACTAATTCTTCTAACGATATCCCAAGATGAGTAGCTGTTTCTTGAAGTTTTAGCAAATGCTCGTCAGTAAGTTGAATCGTAACTGTATTCATTGCTCTATACAAATATAGTTATACTACTAATGTAGCACTAAAACTTTTATATATTCAAAGAAATGAAGAGCAGTAAATTAGGCAAATAGTATAGCAATTCTGAATCATTTAGAAAAAACTTTATTAGCATCCTAAAATAGATTTCACAATAATCACCAATTGAGTCACTATCTCAAGTGATGTAGCAACTGAACCAATTGTGCTAGCCATTCCTGCTATTGTTGCTGCAATAGAATCAAAGCTAGCTCCTGCTACAATCATCGGTACTAACGTACCTGCTACACTAACAATTCCAGTAATACCTACACCTGAAAGAGCTAGGATACCACCAACTACAGTAACTATGATACCCCATTCCAATGGAGTAGGGTTATGACAAACTGAAACTTGTGCAATTATAAGCGTTGCTAAATGAATTGTGCTCACGTTTATGTTTATTTGTAAGCTTGTTTGATGATGATTATTGTATTTTGTAGTATTTTTTATTGATAATAGGGGAAATACTTAAATGTATGCTTAGTTTTTTAAATCTTCTCTTAGCGAGTAATTCCCATACAGTACTTAAATTTTTTCTGACACGGGACGGGCAAGATGCCCGTACCACAAGAAATAGCAGGTGACTTTAGTGACGCAAAAGGTTCACAAATCGCTAAAATAAACCTCTGTCCCCTTGGTGCGTACTTCCATGACCAGCATCTCCTCTGCTCCTTTTTCTCCTGAAGAAATTGCTGATGAAGGTTTAAAGCCAGAAGAATATGAAGAAATTGTGCGCCGGTTGGGACGCCATCCCAATAAAGCTGAACTTGGAATGTTTGGGGTGATGTGGTCCGAACATTGTTGCTACAAAAATTCTCGCCCTTTACTCAAACAATTTCCCACAACAGGACCCCGCATTCTTGTTGGTCCCGGCGAAAATGCAGGTGTTGTCGATCTAGATAATGGTTTGCGACTTGCATTTAAAATTGAATCTCATAACCACCCCTCAGCGATTGAACCCTTTCAAGGAGCTGCAACAGGTGTCGGCGGTATTCTTCGCGATATCTTTACAATGGGTGCGCGTCCCATTGCTGTTCTCAACTCCTTACGCTTTGGTTCCCTAGAGGATGCTAAAACACAACGGCTTTTTAGTGGGGTAGTAGCCGGAATATCTCACTATGGTAATAGCGTTGGGGTTCCCACAGTCGGTGGGGAAGTATACTTTAACCCTGCTTACTCTGATAATCCCCTTGTGAACGTTATGGCACTTGGGTTGATGGAGACGCCAGAAATTGTAAAATCTGGTGCATCTGGTATAGGCAATCCCGTACTATATGTAGGTTCTACTACCGGACGGGATGGTATGGGAGGTGCAAGTTTTGCGAGTGCAGAACTGAGTGAAGAGTCTATGGATGACCGTCCTGCAGTGCAAGTAGGCGATCCTTTTCTTGAAAAATCGTTGATTGAAGCTTGTTTGGAGGCATTTAAGACAGGGGCTGTTGTGGCTGCACAGGATATGGGCGCTGCTGGTATCACCTGTTCTACCTCAGAAATGGCAGCTAAAGGTGGTGTAGGTATTGAGTTCGATTTAGATAAAATTCCTGTTAGGGAAACGGGAATGGTTCCTTACGAGTACTTGCTTTCTGAATCGCAAGAACGGATGCTCTTTGTTGCTCATAAGGGACGCGAACAAGAGTTAATTGATATTTTCCATCGTTGGGGATTACAAGCAGTTGTGGCGGGAACTGTCATTGCCGAACCTATTGTCAGAATTTTATTTCAAGGAGAAGTTGCTGCAGAAATTCCTGCTCGAGCTTTGGCAGAAAATACGCCACTGTATCATCGAGAATTGTTGGCAGAACCACCGGAATATGTTCAAAAAGCTTGGGAGTGGACTGCTGAGTCTTTGCCGCCTTGTACTGCTGCGGGTATTGAGATTCAAGGTCAGTTCCACAGTTGGAATGATATTTTGTTAACTTTACTGGATGCACCAACTGTGGCTTCCAAACGTTGGGTCTATCGTCAATACGATCATCAAGTACAGAATAACACTATTCTGTTACCGGGCGGTGCTGATGCTGCTGTTGTCCGGTTGCGCCTTCAGGAGGAGGGGGAGATTGGGGGCTTGGGGTCCCCTTTGGGGTTGGGGGCTGGGGGAGAGGGGGGGAGTCATCCCAGTACCCAATCGCCAGTACCCAATCGCCAAAGCGCTATAGCAGCTACAGTTGATTGCAATCCCCGTTATGTTTACCTCGATCCCTATGAGGGGGCTAAGGCAGTTGTGGCTGAGGCTGCACGCAATCTCAGTTGTGTGGGGGCAGAACCTTTGGCGGTGACTGATAATTTAAATTTTGGTAGCCCGGAAAAGCCTGTTGGTTACTGGCAATTAGCTGAAGCTTGTCGCGGGTTGGCTGAAGGTTGTCGGGAACTGGCAACTCCGGTGACTGGTGGTAATGTTTCTCTCTATAATGAAACTCTTGATTCTCAAGGAAACCCACAACCCATTTATCCTACTCCTGTTGTGGGTATGGTGGGGTTGATTCCAGATCTAACTCAAATTTGCGGTCAAGCTTGGCAAGCAGAAGGCGATATTATTTATCTGCTGGGTTTACCTGTGAGTGTAGAATCCAAAATCCAAAATCCAAAATCCAAAATCGAACTGGGTGGTTCGGAGTATCTAGCAACTATTCACTCTACTGTGGCTGGTAAACCACCAAGAGTGGATTTTGAATTGGAACGTCAAATACAGCAAGTTTGTCGCGAGGGAATTCGTCGGGGTTGGATTCGTTCGGCTCATGATTGTGCTGAGGGTGGATTAGCTGTTGCTGTTGCTGAATGTTGTATTGCAGCTAAACTCGGTGCGGAAATTCAGTTACCGATATCTGTCAATAGCCAAGCAGGGGGGAGTTCTTCTCTCCGTTGGGATGAGGTGCTTTTTGGTGAGGGCGGTGCGCGAATTGTAGTCTCTGTTGCATTTGAACAACAAGAAACCTGGGAGACTTTCTTAGGGGGACAAGTTGCTAATCACTGGCAAAAACTTGGCAAGGTTGGAAAATCCGAATTGGGTTTGCGGGTTTTAACAACTGATAACCAAACTTTAGTTAGCGTTAGCATAGATGATGTAAGCGATCGCTATTTCAACGCGCTTGAAAGGCGTTTAACCATCCAGAATACTTCCTCTAGTTAAAAGAGAATGAGTTGTTGGGAAGGAAAAATAAAAACATTAACTCCTTCCTTCTGAAACTATTGGCGTTCGGCGATAAGGACTGCGATACTGTTTTAATGGATGGTTAAGATTTTTTTAAGACTTCTCCGACTATCCTCTTAATATATCTATCCCCAAAAATTTAACACCCCCATCAGGAGCATAGCCAGCATGATCCCCAACCGTTCCGCCCATGCAGATGACCATCCAGAGTCATTCAATAACTCAAAGAATAATGCAGATAATCGCCCGGATAAACCAGAAGAGGCATGTGGTGTTTTTGGTGTTTATGCACCAGAGCAAAATGTTGCGAAACTAGCCTACTTTGGATTGTATGCTCTCCAGCACCGGGGTCAAGAATCGGCTGGGATTGCCACATTTGAGGGCGAACGAGTTCATTTACGTAAAGACATGGGGTTGGTTTCCCAAGTTTTTAACGAGTCGGTTTTACAAGATTTGGTAGGCGCTATAGCCGTCGGTCATACTCGATATTCAACAACAGGGTCGAGTCGCAGAGTCAATGCTCAACCTGCTGTGGTTGAAACTCGTTTGGGTTCTCTGGCACTGGCACATAATGGTAATTTAGTCAATACAGGACAACTGCGCGAAGAGTTGGTGAAGAACAACTGCAATCTAGTGAGTACAACTGACTCAGAAATGATTGCTTTTGCGATCGCACAAGAAGTCGATGCAGGTAAAGATTGGTTAGAAGGTGCTATTCGGGCATTTCATCGTTGTAAAGGAGCCTTTAGTTTGGTCATTGGCACTCCCGATGGAATGATGGGAGTCCGCGACCCCAACGGTATTCGCCCTCTTGTCATTGGCACTTTGGAAGGAAATCCAGTTCGTTACGTTCTCTCTTCTGAAACTTGTGGCTTGGATATTATCGGTGCTGAGTACCTGCGCGAGGTACAACCAGGGGAGGTTGTTTGGATTAATGATGAAGGTTTGGCATCATTTCAATGGACTCCCAAGGCGGAGAGGAAACTGTGTATTTTTGAGATGATTTATTTTGCCCGTCCCGATAGCGTCATGCATAACGAAAGCTTGTACAGCTACAGAATGCGTTTGGGACGACGATTAGCTCAAGAATCTTTTGTGGATGCTGATTTGGTCATTGGCGTTCCTGATTCTGGTATTCCAGCTGCAATTGGCTATTCCCAAGCCTCTGGTATTTCCTATGCGGAGGGGCTGATTAAAAATCGCTATGTGGGGCGTACTTTTATTCAACCCACACAAACAATGAGGGAATCGGGTATCCGCATGAAACTGAATCCTTTGAAAGATGTGCTGTATGGCAAACGGGTTGTAATTATCGATGACTCTATTGTTAGAGGAACTACAAGCCGGAAACTGGTTAAAGCTTTGCGCGATGCTGGTGCGCTAGAAGTGCATATGCGAATTTCTTCTCCTCCGGTGACTCATCCTTGCTTTTATGGCATTGATACTGATAGTCAAGACCACCTAATTGCTGCCCGGATGTCGGTGGAAGAAATTGCCAAGCAACTTGAGGTGGATACTCTGGCGTATTTGAGTTGGGATGGTATGGTGGAAGCTACGAGAGAAGAGTCTGGTAGTTTTTGTTCTGCTTGCTTTACAGGAAAGTACCCCGTTCCCGTTCCCGAATCACTTAAGGATTCTAAGTTGATGTTGGAAAAGACCGCAGTGTAGGTTTTTTTTGAACCGCAGCCTGTAGCAGACGGACGTGGATAATTTTTGAATAATTATCTGCGTCCGTATTTTTTTCTAAAAAATATCGGGATGCCCAAAACGCCTTAAAGAAGCTTTAATACCAATTCCCTATATCTTTGAGACAAATGCGATCCCCCCTAGCCCCCCTCTGGGGTTGGGGGGAGATGGGGGGATCGTGTGTAGCGATCATTTGGAGAATTGGTATAATTTTGCGAAAATTAAAGCTTCTTATCCTTTAGGTAGGCAAACATATGAGAATGTAACGATATTCACAGAAAAGATTAATACTTACTGCTTCTTATGAAAGATGTTGTAGGAGAGCAAAGGTTGTTACCTTTCTCTTGAAATTATCTTTAAAACAGTTATGCTTCCTAACTTTCAAAATAATACGTGTGTTTCACCTGAGTACAATGGGTTTCTTGAAGAGTACTGTAAACTACTAAAGTACTCTGTAGAAATCTCACAAATTTTAGTTTTAATTAGAACTTTAGAAAAGGGAAATACCCAACTTATTCCTTTATACAACCTGGCTGTAGAGGCGTACTTCAAAGCTACGGCTACTTACATACGAATGTTAGCAATACGCGAGCAGCTTTTTCAGAAGTATTGGAATAATATCCACTAGTAAGGTTTTGAGAAGGAAAATCCGAAAGTTCGACTACTTTATAAGAGCTTTCGTCATTTAGCGAAAACATCCACTGATTTTTGCTAGTAATCCATCGAGTTTAATGGGTTTACGGACAAAATCATTGGCTCCTAACTCTAATCCTTTTTGCACATTAGCTTCTGAGCATCCTGAAACGAGCAGAATACAAATAAAGGGTAATGTGTTATTTTGGCGGATACGTTGAGTTACTTCTATGCCGCTCATTTTGGGCATCATAATATCTAGCAGCACTAAATCTGGTGGTGAAGCTTCAATTTTAGCTAGAGCCAAACAACCATTTGTTGCTGTATCAACGTCATAGCCCTCTGCCGACAAAGCTGTTTGATATAACTGTAAAGTAAGCGTGCAATCATCCACAACTAGGATACGCCGACGTTCATTTGACTGCATAAAGTAAAATTTTATCAATTAAGTGATATTGAAATTTTATTAAACTAAGTATTTATGCTTGCAGACTTCTCGAACGTTGAAATCATTCCTTCGGAAGATATAGATAACGTTAAATGTCAAGGTTGCCTGTCTTTTTAGAAAAATAGTATAAAATTATACATTTATATAAAGTTTACCTAAAGTATGAGAGAATCTACTGACTGCAAGCAATGGATATACTTAAGCTTTCATGACCTAACAATATTAACGAATTACGCTCTATCTACCAACCTAATGATACCCAGAATTAAAACTTTATAATTATTCTGATAATTTTACTTCTGTTGTAAAAATTCGATATTAGGTACTAGCGGATCGGAGACGATTCCTACGCCTGTAAAACCCCAACGTTGAAGTAAATTTCCGAGTTGAGAACTGGGAAGCGATTCCACAGAAAAGCGGTTTGCTACTTCTCCAGCATGGGTGTTGAGGTAACTCAAAGCATCAAAGTTTTCGCGAAACAAGAGCAAATATGTTGAAGCATTATCGGGATTGGGATATGCTACGAGATAACGACCGTCGGCTTTTGAGCGTAGTAAGTAATAGACTTCGGAGAACATATGTTTGTTAATGGATAGTGGTTGGTAGGATAACTACTGTAGGGGCGCAAGGCCGCCGCGCCCCTACTAACTATCAACAACTAACCACCAACTAATTTAAATTTTCTAAACGAATGCGGGGGTCGGCGATTTTTAACAGTAAGTCTGCTACTAAGTTACCAATACTTAGCAGTACGGCACTCATCACTAAACTCGCCATCACTAAATATAAATCTTGGGATTGTACTGCTAATAAGGTTAATCTTCCCAATCCGGGCCAGTTAAAGAAATATTCGGCAATAAAAGCACCACTTAATAAACTGGCAAGTTCAAAACCTAATAAAGTGATTAACGGATTAATGGCGTTGCGGAGGGCGTGAACGTAAATGACTCGGTTTTCTGGTAATCCTTTAGCACGAGCTGTTTGAATGTAATCTTGTCTCAATACATCCAACAACTCTCCTCTAGTAATACGTTGCAAGCCAGCAAAACTGGTAATACTGAGTGCGATCGTTGGTAAAATCATGTGCCAACCAATGTCTAATATCTGACCGAACCATGTCAATTCGTTGAAATTGATGCTTGTCATTCCACCTACTGGAAAAACGGGTGAGGTGTTTTGAGCAAAAATTAGTAGAAACAGGGCAGTTACAAAGCTGGGGAAACCTTGCCCGATGTAACTGATGACTTGAAAAATTCGGTCAACCCACTGATTTTGTTTGACGGCAGCAATGATTCCTAAAGGAATAGCGATCGCCCACGTTACAATGAGAGAGGAGACTGCTAGCAGTAAAGTTGCTGGTACGCGCTCCCATAGAAGTGATGATACTGAACGTTGGTAAACAAAGCTCGTACCAAAATCTCCTCTTGTCAGAATTCGCCACAACCAAAGCCCAAATTGCTCTGGCCAAGACTTATCAAGACCGAATTGTCGTCTGAGTTCTTCAATTCGTTCTGGGGATATTTTCGGATTTTGCCTGAGAGTGTCTACGTAATCTCCTGGTGCTAGTTGAATAATAAAGAACGACAATGCCGACGCCAAAAACAGAGTTAACAGCGCTTGCAATAGTCGCTTCATTATGTAAAGAAATGTGTCGCTAGTGACCACCCTTGTCACCCAATCGCGACTTCCTTCTAAGGAGATTTTTGAAGTAGTCATTTGTTGTTTATCACTGGTCACTGGTCACTGGTCACTGGTCACTGGTCACTGTTAAATGACTAATATTCTACAAGAGTAATAATTGGTGCATCCGGCAAATGTTTCCGTCCTTGTAAATCCCGTAGCTCGATGATAAACCCAAAACCCACAAGTTCGCAGCCAATTTGCTTTACAAGTTTTGCTGTTGCAGCAGCAGTACCACCTGTGGCAATTAGGTCGTCTACTACAAGAACTCGGCAACCCGATTGTAAAGCGTCTTTGTGAATTTCCAAACAATCCGTACCGTACTCAAGTGCATACTCAACAGAGTGAACTTCTGCTGGTAGCTTCCCTGGTTTGCGGACGGGAATAAAACCTGCTCCCAGTTTATAAGCAAGTGGTGTGCCGATGATAAACCCTCTTGACTCTATTCCTACCACGTAGTCTGCTGTAAGGTTGGCGTCTTGGATTTTGTCTGCAAATAAGTCTACTGTGTATCGTAGCCCCTCTGGGTCGCGCAGTAACGTTGTGATATCGCGGAATAAAATTCCTGGTTTGGGAAAATCTGGAATGTCACGAATGAGAGATTTTATATCCATAGTCAGCGATTATTAGGGATTCACTGGTCAGGTGGTCACTGGTCAGGTGGTCAGGTGGTCACTGGTCAGGTGGTCAGGTGGTCACTGGTCACTGGTCAGGTGGTCAGGTGGTCAGGTGGTCATTGGTTACTGGTCACTGGTCACTGGTCACTGGTCCCCAACCACTACGTACCGCAAAAATCGTACACTATAATGTCATACGCTTGGTATTGAGTTTTCAGCAAAAAATCCGTTGACGATCGCTGGAATCTACACCAAGCTGGTGATGTAACAATTTCTATCCAAGGTTAAGGCAGGTGAATTTATGCTTGAATAAAGTTTAAATTTTAGTATACGGAAAAGTTAGTGTAAAAAGAGTAAGTAATGTATGTGATAGGAATCTTGCCACAACTGAGCCGAGTCGAATTTTAAAAATTGGCTTGCTTATTTTAAATTAGTTTTACCTGTTTTGTTAAAGTCGTACAAGGTCTTTATAATGAATGTCTCTGCTAGTGTAACCCCTTATAATAGCCCAACCCCTAAGTCTTTGCCGATGATTCTGGACTCTTTACCCGAACCGACGGTGGAGGGACAGGGTTGTCCCCGCCGAACTCGGATGCAAATTGACTTAATATTACTGGCGATTGAAGCTTTGGAGCTCGGTGGCTCGGAAGCTATTTTGGCATTTGCTGAGGAGTTGGATCTTAAAGGTATTGTAAAAAATCGGGTCAATTTGTGGCGAATGCGGAGTACAAATCCTTTGCGAAGAGCACATACTCGTCGTATCTTGACTGTTACAGAGGCAAAAGCTTTAGTTGTTATTGCGTGTTACATAGCGCGACGTCTGACTGTTGTGATTCGTCAGTTGTTAATGGTGTATCAACAAATGGTTGAAAAACAGATACCATTAGAACAAAATTTGCGTCTCTCAAATTATCTAGAACGATTTAGAGCGCATTTCAAAAGCCGTATGAATCCCCGACGGTCTGGTTTAACTACATTAAATTCTGATGAAAAATTAGATGAACTGGCTATAAATTTATTGGGACAACTCTTATTTTGTACCGGTACATCTGGAATGCAAAGGTTCTGGATTAGTCTATTTGACGGTGAAGTGGAATGAATATTCAGCGTAAGTATAGTTTACCTAATTGTACTCTCCTTCTGGAGGGTTTGAGTGATGCTACAAGAGCGGCGCATCTTCAAGAATTGCGTCCGGAATTATCGATATTGGTAAATGCAGAATGTTATATATCTGGATATACAAAACCTGTATCAGGAGGACGAGAGTTTTTTGAAAGTTTCGTAAGGGTTGTTAGCGCCTATGCTCAAGAGTTTTTAAGCAATATACCCCATCCTCAAGCACATGACTCAGAGTCGGAATTGGTACAGTTACAAAAAGTGAGTCGCGATCGCCACAGATTAGTTGTACACTCTGAGAACGCATCACAAGCAACCAGCGCAAATTCTCACAATCAACACGCTACTGAAATCGATTTAAACACAGTACAGCTTTTTGATTTAGTAGAAGCCATAGACCAATTTTTCGCAGATAGCCAAACACTACCAGAGTTGTCGTTAAAAGTACAACCGATTGCCAGACGATACGGCAACTTCAGCCAAGCTTTAGTCAAGCAAGCAGTTCCAGCCGGTATAGGTGTCACCAGTTTAGCGGCGGCAGCTGTTGCTTTTAGCATCTTTCCAGTCCCTGAAGTCCGGACTCCGCAACAAAACAATACACAATCAACTAGCAACACGACATCTCCTACTAACAGTGTTGCTTCTCCTACTGTCGCACCCACACCGACTCCCAACGAACCAATAGCTGCAAGCCCCACTTTCACCCCCACACCCGCACCTACAACGACTGCTGGTGCGCCCACACCTGCTCCTCTTGCTGCATCTGTGAATCCTACAACACCTACACCTACTCCCACAGTACCTACAGCAACTGCTAATCCAACTCCCAACCCAACTGAGGTTAAAGATTTAGAAGCACTTTTAAACACGGTTCCCGAAATCACGGATGCATCAGTATTGCGTGCATTGCAACGCCAAGTTTACAACCAAATTAATCCAGAATGGTCGAATCGCTCGGCATTAACTCAAGACTCCGTTTTTCGAGTTGGTGTTGCAGGGGATGGTTCCCTTGTTGGCTATAAAGCAGTCAATAAAGCGTCCAATGATACTGTAGCGAATACTCCTCTACCCAAGCTTCTTTATAATCCTGCGGGTTCGCGAGGTCCTATTGCCAATGAACCAATAGCCCAATTCAAAGTCGTTTTTACAAATCGAGGCATTTTGGAAATTAGCCCTTGGCGCGGCTACACAAAAACGCCAGAGGTTGTAGGTAACAAAATTACTGATGCCAACACAGTTAGTACTCTGAATAAGAAACTGACTGACACTATCCGCCAAGGTTGGAGTAATAAAACTTCTTTTCCAAAAGATTTGAAGTATCGGGTAGCCCTGACTAAAGAGGGAACGATCGCGGATTATGAACCCCTCAATCAAGTGGCTTTTGACTATTTCCGACAAACACCTCTTCCCAAAATGTTCCAAGACGTTTATGGTACAAATGTAGCTGCAGCCAACAGCAAAGAACCTCTTGCTCACTTCCAAGTCGTCTTCAAGCCTGACGGCAATCTTGAGGTGACTCCTTGGAAGGGGTACGGGAATTAGGGATTGGGGAACTCGGGGCCCCCTCTGGGGATAAGGGGCAATGGGGATTGGGGACTAGGGACTGGGGAGTAGGTAAACAAGAAGGTACAAGTTACTTAATCCTAATCGCCAATCCCCAATCGCCAATCGCCAATTGCCAATCCCCTATTTCGTAATTCTCTTCATATAATTGCCCCAGAGTTGTGCTGCTTGAGCGCTACTACCAGATGTAGGAGCGTTATTGTCGTTTCCCAGCCAAATCCCTGTTGCTAGCCGTCGTTGGGGAATAAAGCCGATGAACCACAGGTCAACATTTTTGTCTGTTGTACCCGTTTTGCCTGCTTCTCCTAACCCAATGGCTGCACTGCGACCCGTTCCATTTGTTACAACTCCACGCAACATCCGCACCATTGTATCGGCAACTTCAGGTGATAAAACTCGCCTGTTGGCTTCTGGATCTTGGTCAAAGGAATAAATCACGCGACAAGTCTTTGGGTCATTGCGATCGCGGCAATCGCTGCTATCTAGTATTCTACTAATTGCATGGGGACGGTTCCATACACCGTTGTTCCCAATAGCACTAAACGCACCGGTCATTTCTAATACATTAACTACACTCTGACCCAGTATTAACCCAGGTACCGCTTCCAGATCGGATTTGACTCCCAATCGCTGTGCTGTTGATATAACTTTATCTAGCCCTACATCTTGAGCTAGTCTCAAGGCAATAGGGTTTTCAGATAAAGCTAACCCTGTGGCAACAGTCAAACTTCCCGCACCCGTGCGACAGGGCTTATAAGTAAAGCCTCCCCAACGAAAAGGCGAACAAGAATAAGATTTGCTTGGTGAAATTCCTTGCTCGATAGCTGTTGTGTAAGCAAAAACTTTAAAGGTGGAACCGGGTTGTCTTTTTGCTTGAACGGCACGATTGAATTGGCTGGTTTTGTAATCTGTACCGCCTACCATAGATAAAATCGCACCTGTTTTAGTATCAAGAGTTACCATCGACCCTTGAGAAAACCCAAAATTTCTTCCGGCGCTGCTAACTTGATTGCGTAACGCTAATTCCGCTTGTGATTGAATTTGTGGGTCTAGCTGAGTTTCAATAATAAAATTCCCCTCAGTTGCTAACTCTTTTCCCAAAATTTTCTCTAGTTCTTGAAAGACATAACTATAAAAATAAGGAGCAATGGTTTTTGCTTGTCGTTCGCAAACTTTGGAACTGACTTCAACAGGCGATCGCCTTGCTCTGTTATACTCATCCTGTTTAACTTTGCCCATTTCTAGCATTCGTCTCAGGACGCGATTGCGATATTCTATAGCTCTGAGCTTGTTGTCGCTATCTCCACAAAAGTCGAAAGCATTGGGGGCGGGCAGAATTCCTACCAGTGTTGATGCTTCTGCCAGTGTTAATTCTTTGGCTGACTTGTCAAAATAATACCGAGATGCATCTTCAAAACCCGATGTATCTGCTCCCAAAAAAACTCTGTTTAAATAGGTCAGCAGAATGTCATCTTTACTGTAAAACGTTTCTAATTTTAAGGCGACAACCGCTTCTCGGAATTTTCGTCCGAGAGAATCTTGTCTGCCTACGTAACCTTGAAATAAACTCCGGGCGACTTGTTGGGTAACAGTACTGGCTCCCTGTTGGACATCACCACTACGAGTATTAATAAACACTGCTCGTAAAATTCCCAATGGATCGACCCCAAAATGCCAGTAATAGCGACTATCTTCAGAAGCGACAACTGCTGCGGGCAAATAAGGACCAAAATCCTGCAACCGCTTCATATCAATGTGAGCGGTTGTTCGTGGTTCTCGCAGTCTTGTTTCTCCATCACGAGCATAAATTACCACTGGTGCTCGCGTTGCACCAGGTAATGGTCTGACATTGACTTTTAACGATTCAACACCAATGACAAGTGCTGCTAGGGAAACCGCGCCAGTTAAACCCAACCCTGCCCATCCTGCTGCTCTAACATACCAAGCAGGTGGGTTAACATACTGTAATCTGACTGAAGCTGCTAGTTCTGGCGGACCTAGAGTCAGAACATCACCATGACGCAATTCTAAGAATTTTAACCGTCGCTTGCCTCGATAAATGCCATTTGTCGATTCTTCATCTTTAATGACAAACAGGGGAGTTCTTTGGTTAGAATCCCTGGAGAGTGATAGATGAATTTGACTAACGACTGGATTGCGAACAACGATATCGCAAGACTTAGAACTGCGTCCCAGTATATAGCGATCGCCCAATAGGGGATATACTTCTGCTTTATCTGCCCCCGCATCCTGCACCCAGAGTTCCGGTACTTTGGCATTAGGCTTGAGTGCCAGTTTAGAGAAATCTACTCTAGCTTGAATTGTCTGTACTGCTTGAGTTATTTGACCAAGCAAAGTTTGTGGCTTTTGAGGCGGTTGGGGGGAACTCATCTGCTATTCACACTACTGTGTATGAGTGAAGAACCGGGATTTATTTGTCTTTAATACCAAGTATTCCACCATTTTACTCATAAGGTTATGAAGACGTTGGCTTTAATTGACAGTTCCCGATTCAAGTTAACTATTTATATCTGTTGACTGATGTTATTAACTTTGTCACATGTTTATCTTGTTATAGCTTGTTTTTTCATTGTCATACTTATTTTAACTGTAAGGTAACAGGACAGAGGTAAGTTCTGCTTGTTAATGATTATCTTTTACTAAAAATTGATAAATTTTCCTTTAGTAACACATAAATATATTTTAATGCAAAAATATATCTCCTCATTTAGGATGATTTTCTATGTGCCATTGTCTGTTTAAATAAGCGGAAGTACTCCGTTGAGGTGTTGAGGTTAAGTAAGTATGAACGGAAAATATTTAGCCTTCATTGGTACAGCTATTGCTTTAGCATTTTCAAGCAATGTTGCTGTTGCCCAATCAAGCAAGTTTGAGCGAATTGCTCAGGGTAACCAGCCATCTACTGCTAAACCATTCAAACTTTCTCCAGAGGGCAAGAAAATCCTGTGCCAGAATTTCCCACTGAATTCTCAGTGTCAAGGTGCAGGCGCAGCATCTCAAAGTCCTTCTAGCAGCGGACAAACCAAACCGTCTGACAGCAGCACAACTCCTGGAACAGGTACACCAGGATCGGCCCCAGCAGAACCCGGAACCGTAAATAATCCTAGCGGTACCACTGATGTTGCTCCACCACCTGTTACTACACCAGGGACAGGAAGTGGGGGAAGCGGTACTCAGATAGCTCCTCCTTCTGATACAACAGGCTCCCCTGACAGCGTACCCCCAAGCGGCACAACAGGTTCCCCCGACAGCGTACCCCCAAGCGGCACAACTCCTGGCAGCACAAAGCCTGAAAGCATAACTCCTGACAGCGCGAACCCCGACAGCACAGTTTCACCAGGCACAGCTCCAGCCGACCCTGCCACTACAGATACTCCTAGTGGTACTACTGAAACTACACCTTCTGATGGACCAGGTAGCAATACCCCTTCTACCACTCCTGGCTCCGGCTCCGGTTCTGGCACAAGCAGACCTCGTTAATTCGTATATAATTTGTAACTCACTTCCGGGTGCAATGAATCTTTAGGTATAAGTATAAGGGAGAAGTAAAATGATAGGATTTTACTTCTCTCTTTCATTTCGCCATTGGTCATCGACCGTTTGTCATTCTTCATTGGTAAGGATATCAGTAGTACCGTAGTACTGTAGAGTGGCATTGCCCACCAATGGCGAATGATGTGGTGGGCAATACCCACCCTACGTGTTTAGGCAATCGAATGGCACTCTCAGGGAGTATCTTTATTTGGGACGGCTGACTTACCTATGATGTGAAGTTGGTGTTTTTTGAAACGTAGAAATTAATAGACAAGCAATACCGACATTAATAAAAACATCCGCTAAATTAAATACAGGAAAGTTAATTAACCGAAAATCGAGAAAATCGACAACATAGCCCAAAATAAATCTGTCAAGACCATTACCAATTGCCCCTCCTAAAATAAAACCGTATCCCAATCGATCCCAAAAATGTAATGCAGGACCAAACAATGCCATTGCTATCAACACCAGACTGACCCCGAATGATAACCAGCGCAACCACTCTACTTTTCCGGACAATAAACTAAAAGCCGCACCAGTGTTGGTCACATACGTAAAGTGAAATATTCCAGGTAATATGGCTTGCGTTTGTCCCAAGTAAAAAGTTTGCATTATCCAATACTTCGTCAGTTGATCTAAGCAAAAAGCCACTATGGCAGCAATCCAGAAGAGATTATTTTTTATACGCATACTAGTAAAACATAAGATGGCGTAGCACATATGCTATGACAACGACAGCGCAAATCACAGCAAGTTGTCCTGGTAATGCAAACCAAGAATATTTAAGCATTGCTTGCGTTAAAGACAAAGTTTCTGTGCCTTGCAATTTTAAAACAGAACTAATAATCAAATAAGTAATACCGCAGATGTGGACGGTTAACAAGCCACAAAAACAACTAAAAGTCAGAGTTTCTAGCTTGGGTTTAGCTTTAAAGGCAAAATGTCCACAAATCCATGCCCCAGGAATAAAGCCTAGCAAATAGCCAAAGTGAGATAACTTGACGTAACCAATTCCACCACCTTCAGCAAATACGGGTATTAGAGTTAAGCCCATAACTAAGTAAGCAATTTGTGAGAGTGCGCCAGCATTTTTGCCTCCCAAACAACCAACTAGCAGCACCCCACCAATTTGATAGGTGACTCCCAGTGAGAAAGTGTGAACTCCCTGGTGGCTCCAACTCCAAGGTAAGGTAGTAACATGAGCTTCTAAGAACGTACCACCCATTGTCAGGAGTAAGCCAATCATAGACCATAATAATTGATTGGATGCAGCTAGCATTTCCACAGCACTCTCGTGAAGGACTTGTATAAATAAAAGTGAAAAATAACTAATATTATCTTATTTTTTAAATTATTGAATGAGAAATATTGGTTAATGAAAGGTAGTAGTAACTACCTCTATCTGGAGAATGGGAACTGGCGATTGGGGATTGGGAGAAGAATTATTGTGACGCGATCGCTCTAGTCTATTGCCCGTAATTAGCTGTCTTAAAAATAGAAATCATAAAGATACCGTATTTTTCATCTCTCTTTTAGTACAAATATATTAAAAAAGTTCATTTGTTTTTCAAAAAATTTATTTCAAGAAAATATTGTCAGTCAAGAATGTTAACTTTTGTAATATCGATTAAACTAGGATGATTAGCTTTGGCCTTGTTAACCTTTTCTTTACTCTACAGCTGTATAGTATAAACGCTTAGCTGGAAAATTCGTAAAACTACACGTTCATGCTTTTCCGTTACCCTGTCATTAATTCTTCTCGCCTAACGAGAACAGCTTCAGTACTCGCACTTGCCCTGAGCTTAGCTGCTTGTGGTGGTGGAGAACAGCAAGCACAAACTGGTAATAACACTAGTGAGAATACTGGAACTGCTACAAATACAACTGCTACCGCACCTGGAAAACTCGATTTAGGTGGCAATGTATCCTTAACTGGTGCTGGAGCATCTTTCCCTGCACCTTTGTATACAGCTTGGTTTCAGGGACTCAATCAAAAATATTCTAGCCTGCAAGTTAACTATCAGTCTGTTGGTAGTGGTGCAGGTGTCGAGCAATTTATCAAAGGTACGGTTGATTTCGGTGCCAGCGACGTTGCTATGAAGGATGAAGAAATCAAGAAAGTAGACAGAGGTGTTCTTTTACTACCGATGACTGCTGGTAGCATTGTGGTAGCATACAACGTGCCTGGAGTGGAGCAACAGATAAAGCTACCTCGGGAAGTTTATACCGATATCTTCCTTGGAAAAATCAAGACCTGGAACGATCCCAAAATTACTGCCGCCAACTCTGGTGTTAACTTACCCAATACACCAATTACAATTGTACACCGCTCAGATGGTAGTGGAACTACAGGTGTTTTCACGGAACACTTAAGTACAATAAGTCCAGAATGGAAATCTAAAGTTGGTAGTGGTAAAACTGTCAGCTGGCCTATTGGGGTAGGTGCTAAAGGTAATGAAGGTGTAACTGCCCAGATACAGCAAACACAAGGTGCTGTTGGTTACGTTGAGTATGGCTACGCCAAACAAAACGATCTGAAATTTGCTTCTTTAGAAAACAAAGCAAAGCAATTTGTTGCGCCTTCGGATGCATCAGCAGCAAAAACTCTGGAATCTGTTACATTGCCAGAAAATCTCCGCGCTTTTATTAAAGATCCAGAAGGGGCAGAATCTTACCCCATGGTGACCTACAGCTGGATTTTGGTTTACAAGAAATATCCTGACGCTGCAAAAGCCAAGGCAGTGGAAGCTATGATTGAATATGGCTTAACAGAAGGTCAAAAACTGGCTCCAGAACTAGGATATGTTCCCCTTCCTCAACCTGTAGTGCAAAAAGTTACAGCTGCTGCTGATGCAATTAGCCCCGATTACAAAATTGCGGGAGGTGCTCCTGGTAATACAACTACTGCTACTACTACTGGCAAATAGAGAAACAAGACTTACAAATTTTAACAAGGGCTTGTGAAAATGGTCATTGGGCATTGAGCGTTGGGCATTGGGTTTTTCTCTGACCTCTATTTTTATGTTTGTTAATCATGGGAAAATCCCTCCCCCCTAACCTCTACCCCCTACTCCCTTTTCCAAGTTCGCCGTCACCCATTTCATAAACACAAGCAGAACCGCTGAAATAATCTTAACGGTTACCTTGTTTAAAACATGAAATTGTAACTTCGATCTTTGTGCGGTTCGCTCCCACTTTTTTTCGTTAATGAGTCAATCAATGGATGAGTATGCAAGCTGAGAGTCGTCAACCTACTATTCAACCTCGCTCTCAAGTAGAAAAATCAGTCGATAATGGCTTTATCTGGTTAACTCGGATTTTTGCAATAGCAGTTGCTGCACTTTTATTGTGGATTGCAGTTCAAGTGGCTATTCAAGCAGGACCTGCAATTCGAGAATTTGGTCTTGGTTTTTTAGCAAAAAGCGCTTGGAACCCCGTCGCAAATGATTACGGAGTGCTACCGCAAATCTATGGAACCTTAATGAGTGCTTTTATCGGGTTACTTATAGCAGTACCAATCGGTGTTGGTACTGCTGTGTTGTTGAGCGAAAATTTGTTACCATTACCTGTAAAAACAGTCATAGTTTTTTTAGTAGAACTGCTAGCAGCTATTCCTAGCGTTGTTTATGGAGTTTGGGCAATTTTCGTCCTCATTCCTATCTTGACGGGTATTGGAAAATGGTTGAATGCTAACTTTGGGTGGATTCCATTGTTTAGTACCGTTCCTACAGGTCCAGGATTATTACCTGCTGGTGTTATCTTGGCAATTATGGTTCTGCCAATCATTACAGCTATATCCCGCGATGCTCTCATTTCCGTACCTTCTAGTTTGCGTCAAGCAGCTGTGGGGTTGGGAGCAACTCGATGGGAAACTATTTTTAAAGTTCTCATTCCGGCTGCTTTTTCTGGTATCGTCAGCGCGGTAATGCTGGCACTCGGTCGAGCAATGGGAGAAACCATGGCTGTCACAATGATTATTGGTAACGCTAACACGATTAGTCCTTCGTTGTTTGCACCATCCAATACAATTTCTTCGCTACTGGCAAATCAATTTGCAGAGGCAAGTGGTTTGCAAGTCAGCGCTCTAATGTATGCAGCGCTAGTTCTGTTTGTATTAACTCTGATAGTTAACATTCTGGCAGAACTGATTGTTTTAAGAGTGAAGCGACTGTAGGAAGTGGGTGTATTTAAAATATGGCAACTGTTCCAAACCAACCAGGTGGCGGATTTACTGGTAACTTAGCTCGCGCTCCTATGTCATCTCGAACGCTTTTTAGTTCGGTAATGACGGGTATAGCATTTCTATGTGGAGCATTGGCTCTTTTGCCTTTGTTGGCAGTATTAAGTTACGTTCTCATTAAAGGCTTTAGCAGTCTCAGCCTCGATTTGTTTACCAAACTACCACCACCTCCTTTAGTGAAGGGTGGCGGTTTTGGTAACGCAATTATGGGAACCTTAATTATGGTGGGGATTGCCGCTTTAATTAGCGTTCCATTTGGAGTCTTGGCAGCTATTTATTTGACAGAATTTAGTAGTGGTAAATTATCCCGATGGATTCGCTTTGCCACTAACGTTCTGAGTGGAGTTCCCTCTATCATCGCTGGGGTTTTTGCTTACGGTATTGTTGTCGCGACAACAGGTGGTTTTTCAGCAGTTGCTGGTGGCGCGGCTTTGTCAATTCTCATGTTGCCAATTATTGTGCGAACCACTGATGAAGCTTTGCAACTCGTATCAAAAGATTTGCGACAAGCTGCTGTGGGTTTGGGAGCAACTAACTTTCAAACGGTTTCCTGGGTAGTCGTACCCGCAGCTGTACCTGCTATTGTAACTGGCGCAACTCTAGCGATCGCTCGTGCGGCTGGGGAAACAGCCCCCTTGCTATTTACCGCTCTATTTTCTCAGTTTTGGCCGAGTACTTTATTTCAACCCACTGCTTCTCTAGCAGTGTTGGTCTTTAACTTTGCAATTGCTCCCTTTAAGAACTGGCAATCGCTGGCTTGGGCAGCATCTCTGATCTTAGTGTTGTTAGTTTTGATTACGAGCATCATTGCTCGTTGGGCAACTCGCGAACGCCGCTAAGCACGCATAGTTTCACGACTCTAAGATTCAAACCTCAGAAAATTTTATGGCAACTAACGTTAGAAGCGAAAATCAAACGGGAACCGTTTTCCGTACAGAAGGGCTTAATGTATACTACGGAAATTTTTTGGCAGTAAGGGATATTTGGCTTGATGTTCCCAGAAATAAAGTCGTTGCTTTTATCGGTCCTTCTGGATGTGGTAAAAGTACATTACTGCGTTGCTACAACCGCCTCAATGACCTAATTGAAACTTTTCGAGCCGAAGGAAAAGTTTTTTATCAAGGTGAGGACTTGTATGCACCTCATATAGATCCTGTTGTAGTACGTCGAAGAATTGGAATGGTGTTTCAAAAACCAAACCCATTTCCAAAATCAATTTATGACAATGTTGCCTTTGGTCCTCGCTTGAATGGGTACAAAGGTGATATGGATGAACTTGTAGAAAGATCCCTCAAACAAGCAGCTTTGTGGGATGAAGTCAAGGACAAACTCAGACAAAGCGGATTGTCTCTCTCCGGGGGACAACAACAGCGTTTGTGTATTGCTCGTGCGATCGCAGTTCAACCAGAAGTCATTTTAATGGACGAACCTTGTTCTGCACTTGACCCCATATCTACTTTACGTGTTGAAGACCTGATTCACGAACTCAAAGAGCGGTACACAATCATTATTGTGACCCACAATATGCAGCAAGCTTCGCGTGTATCCGATCTAACCGCCTTCTTTAACGTCCAAACCTCGGAAAAGGGTGGTCGTACAGGTTACCTCGTAGAATACGATCGCACGGAATCGATCTTCCAAAACCCACAGCAAGAAGCAACTAGAGAATATGTCAGTGGTAAATTTGGTTAATAACCACATCTACTAGTTGTAATTATTAGTAATTAAGCAGTTTCTTGACAAGATAGTGGGGTGAGCGATGCTCACTCTTATTTTTTTCATATTTCGGAAAGTCACAAATATTCCCTAGATTTTGCCATACTGTAACCAGTTTTTCCAAAATCTTAACCCTGATTCCAAGCGGGCAGCGAGAATCGAACTCGCATCAATAGCTTGGAAGGCTATGGTTTTACCACTAAACTATGCCCGCAAATTTCCTACTATTTAAACATAACACAATGTTTGGGAAATGACAAGTGGTTATTGGTCACTGGTCACTGGTCACTGGTCACTGGTCACTGGTCACTGGTTGTATAGTGATGCGTACAACAAGAGTGCTGACTGGAGGCTTTTTCCCGTTGATACTCGCTGGAGTAAATTTTTGGTCTTTAAAAAGTTCTAGCGCATACTCTCGATATCGACTGCTTTGAGGTTCTGAAATTGATGGAGGTATATAGACATCGGTGAGATTACCACTGCTGTCAATCAATAAGGATGCTTGGAAGGTTATGGGTCCAGGTGTGGGTTCTTCCTCAGATGAAATGTTTAATTCTTTTTGCTGAATTTTTCCTATGGGCTGAGCTAAGTCTTCTGGAGTGCCTTTTTGTACGTCACCTGTTTCTATATCCCAACTCGCAATCCCTATTCCTCCTTGTTGCGGAGTTGGTGATTGCGATTGCACTGGTGGAGCTAAATCTTCCAATGGCGTTTCTTTACCTACAGCCACTTCACCTTCTGTATTGGGCAGATTATCTGGTAAGCTATTAGTCTCGGTCGGTGAAGGACTAGGGCTGGTAGTGTCTTCAACACCTGGGCTAAATGAAGGAGTAGGTTCTGGAGTCTCTGTGATGTTAGGTGAAGGAGTCGATTCTGGTTGCTCGTTCTGAGGAGTCTCCGGTGACGAAGTGGGTTCTGGTGCTTGCGTTTGTAGAGGAATAGGATTTGTTGGTTTTGGATCTGGCTGAAATTTTGGTTCTGGCTTTACAACAACTTTTTTAGGTTGAGGTTTTGGGTTTTTGGGTTTAACGTTCTGATTGATTGAGGTTTGCGGAGTATCTGTAAAGGCGATGGCGCGATTGTCTTCAACAGGAGACGATTTGGCTGCTGAAGTCTTTGGACTCACTTGTTTTGGAGGTGTGACTGAAGAAGGTTTTTGCGCTGTTGGTTGTCTTGTTAGTGAAGCTTTTGTTGGAGTTTGTTTTGCCGGAATCGTTATAAATTCTATAGGTACGGCATTAGAAGAGTTTTTTTGCAAAAGGTTAAATCCATGCGATCGCAACAACCAAAATAGTAGCAGGTGTAGAATTATAGAACTCAAGGCGACAGCAATCCATAAACCAGGTGGATCGGTATGTCGCCTGTAAGTTCTTTCTGGTATTGGAGTTTGGTCAGCAACAGGCTGTATCATATAGCAATTTTCACTTGAATGAAGTACAGATTTATCTGCGTTCGTCTGCGTTCATCAGCGGTTCCATAACTTTTTTATGTATTGCACCCAATTGAAAACCGCTATATTTATAAAGTTATTAGATAGTGGTTAGTCGTTAGTCGTTATTTTTCATACTAACTACTAATCACTAGCCACTCACCACTCACCACTCACCATTATCTCTTAGTGAGCATTGTTTGTTCTCGTAAAAGCTGCCAACCAAGTCCATCTAAATCTTGCTTATCAATTGCCAAATAATACGAGAAACCCGTATCAAGAAGTCCATCAACTAGTAACTCTAATCCCTTCGATGTTATCAAACTAATTTCAAAAAGTAATGCATCCTCATCACCAAAAAAACCATCTATCATATTGTGCCGCAAACCCCAGTTTCGTTTATTCGGCAACTATAGTGTATCTTAGTAGGGTGCTGTTCGAGACAACGCAATGAAGCTAGTTCTAAATCTTTATCAACAAAATAATCACCGCTATCTGGCTCAACTGCAACAAACCAGTTGTAATGAGTTTCTATCAACTCAGAGCTGACTTTATCAAAAATGGGTTTGCAACGTTGATAAAATTCTTCACGTTCTGCTTCCCACTTGGCAAATTGTTCTTCAGTCCATTGGATTTCGGGGAATATTCGCCCCCGGCGTGCTGTACGAGTAGGTTTGCTTGTTGTCATAGTTCTCACCTTAAAACACAGCCAAAAAACAATTATTCCATCTTGTGAGAGATTTAGTTTCTTACTTAATTGTTATATACGTAGTCCAATTTTGGTGGGCATTGCCCACCCTACTAACTAACCATTATCTATTAACTACCACTTCTGGGGTTACGGAGAAGGTAAGAACTGTTTCGTCTACTCCTTTCAGTTCTAAGGGGCTGCATTTGGTAATTTCTTCGTCCTGTAAATAATCTGCTACGGCTGCAGAAACTAGTATAGTACCGGGAAGTGCTGCTTGTTGCAATCGCGCTGCAATGTTTACACTCGGACCGATGGCTGTGTAGTCAGCGCGTTCGGAACTGCCAAACATTCCTACGACTGCTGTCCCTTGATGGATACCGCAGCGAAACTGAACGCCTGTACGTCCGTCACTTTCAAACACTCCTTGCTCTCTCCATCGCTTATTTAATTGTGAGAGCGATCGCAGCATAGCTCTTGCTGTGTTAATAGATCTTCTAACTTGTTCGTTGGGTGTGAGTTCTTCTGGCGCTCCAAATAGAGCTAATATGGCATCTCCCATAAACTTATCAACTGTACCGCCGTTATTAAATACGGCTCGTGTCATTTCTTCTAAATATTCATTTAATAATTCTGCAACTCGACGCGATCGCAAAGTATTTGATAATTGAGTAAAACCTACAATATCGCTGAACAAAACTGTAATTAAACGGGGTTCTGGTCGTAAATCTAAAACTAGATCTCCAACTGCTGCTTTTTGTACTAAAACTGTTGGCAAAAACCTTTTCAAAACGGATTCTGTCAAATAAGTATTCAATTCTAAAACCCGCCGTTCGTTTTCTTTTAGGGCTAAAAGATTCCTAACTTCTGCAAGAAGTTCGCGATCGTTAAATGGTTTTGCTAAATAAGCATCTGCTCCGCGTTCTGTCCCTTCAATCCGAGTTTCCTCGTCAACTTTTGCTGTCAGTAAAATGATAGGTATTCCTTTTAACTTCTCCTCGTTGCGGATTTCCCGAATCATTTCTAATCCTGATATCACAGGCATCATCAAATCGCTGACAATTAAGTGAGGTACAAATTCTTTGGCAATCCGCAAGCCTTCTAAACCGTTACGGGCTGTACGGACTTGATATCCGTTAGCACGTAAAATTCCAGACACGTATATTCGCAAATCGGCATTATCATCTACTACTAAGACTAAAGCAGTGGAAGTGTTGGAGGAATGAGTGGCTGCTTTCTCTTCTTCCAATGTCCCTTGTCCCCAATTCTCCGTTTCTTCTTCTATAAGTTCTAAGTCAGCTAACTCTACGCTAGCGCGACTCATATTTAACTCGCATGGTGTTTCCAGAACCTGCTCTACGTTTAAGTGAGCGCTACCGGGAATTAGGGACACTGTGAAGGTTGTTCCTTCTTTGTATACTGATTGAACAGTGACTTCACCCCCATGAAGTTCTACCAATTCTTTAACAAGAGCCAAACCCAAACCACTTCCTTCATAGGAGCGATTCTCTGAACCTTCTGCTTGACGGAAACGCTCAAATAAGTAAGGAATTTGCTCTTTGACAATACCAATTCCGGTATCTTGTACCTGTAGTAAACATTGATTTCCTTGCGATCGCACCGTAACGCTAATCGTGCCACCATTTGGGGTAAATTTCATAGCGTTCGATAGGAGATTATACACTACTTTGTCAAATTTTTCTATATCCAAATAGATTCTGGGACAATCTTCTAGATTGCTGAGCAGTTGTAATCCCTTTTTTTCGCAATAGGGGCGAAACGATTCTATAATTTGATTGACAAATTCAGCTAAATTACAGGGACGGAAACCGGGCTGCATGCGACCAGCATCCAACCTTTGTAAATCTAGCAATTGATTGACAAGTCGTAACAAACGACGAGAGTTCCGTAATGCGATCGCACTTTGGGAGTAAGACAGCCCTTCTTTAGAAGCCACTGCTGCTTCCAAAGGTCCTTGAATTAAAGTTATGGGAGTGCGGAACTCGTGAGAAATATTTTGAAAAAATTCAGTTTTTTGTTTATCTAATTCTAATAAACGCTCGGCTTGTTCGCGGGTTTTTTGATAGAGGTGGGATTGCTGTACGGCAATAGCTGCTTGAGATGCAACGGCTTTCGCCAGATCTATTTCTGATGCGAGCCATTGTCTTGCCCTATTATTTTCCCGCAAGGTAATACTCCCTATGATTTTACCATCAGCGAGTAAAGGAACTACCAGAAGCGAGCGGGCAGGGAGTCGTAATGGCAAATCAAATCCTCTGATTTCCGGCGGACATTGGTTCATATCGGCGATCGCAATTGGTTCTTGCATCCGCAGTATTTCTTGTAAGATAGGATTTTCTTGAATAGACGACTGAGATATGGGTAAATCTTGCTTCCCATTTTGCTCGTGCTTGCCAAAATTTTCATTTAATAAAGTAGTATAAGAATTCTCATATAAACCTACACGTTGGACAAATTCATCTTCCTCTGTCCATAATGACAGAACACAACCGTCCACTTGTAAAGCTTGTCCTAGTTGTTGGGTAATAGCAGCAAAAATCTCTTGAGGATCTAAGCTAGAACGAATTGCACTAGTAATTGTATTAATCAGAGATTCCCGCTTTGCCAAAGCGCGGACTTGTTCGTAAGCATAAGCTTGAGAAAGAGCCAACGCTGCTTGATCTGCCACCATCATCACTAACTGCACCTCATCGTCCTCCCAAATCCGGGGAGTTTTGCACTGGTGTAGGGCGAGTACTGCCATCAGTTCTTGTCGGCAAATGAGAGGGACTATCAAGCTAGAAAAAATTTCCGCCTCTGCAAAAGCTGTTGCACGGCTTTTTAATTCGGGGCGATCGCTTTGAATGCGATCGTCAGTTGCTACTTGATTGATAACCTGAACCTCGCGAGTTTCCCATAGTGTCTGGGATATTGGCGATTGGCGATTGGCGATTGGCGATTGGCGATTGGCGATTGGCGATTGGCGATTGGCGATTGGCGATTGGGGTAATGGTTCTGTTTCCAGTTCCTTGTCCCCAGTCCCTAGTCCCAAGTCCCTAGTCTCTAGTTCCTTGTCCCCAGTCCCCAGTCCCCAGTCCCCACTAGCTTTCTGATAAATAAATTCCTCGTTCACCAGTTGGTTATCTTGAAAGGGACGCAAAAGACACACGTCCACCTCCAACATATGACCTACGGTATCTACAATTGCTTGTAAAATTTGGCGATAATCTAGAGCGCTACGAATCGTATTAGTAACAGTGTTCAGCAGCGATTCTTGGCGGAGGGTGCGGGTTAATTCGCGGGTTCGAGCTTTCAAAACATTGTGGGTATCCAAAGCTTGGCGTACCACTGTTTTCAGTTCTTCGGCTTCCCACGGTTTAGTGACATATTTGAAAACCTTACCAGCATTAATTGCTTCCACCAAATCTTCGACATCGGTGTAGCCAGTTAAAATAATCCGAATAATGTCTGGATATTGAGTTGCTGTTAAACTCAAAAATTCTGTACCACTCATCATCGGCATCCGTTGATCGGAGATGATGACTGACACATCTTCTTGTTTTGCCAATAATTCTAGTGCTGCTGGACCAGAGTTGGCTCTCAGTACTTTATAGTCTCTATAAAAGGTACGATATAGCAGATCGAGGTTGTCGGGTTCGTCGTCAACAACCAGAATAGTGGGTTTACTGTTTGCTTGAGATTTCATGCACCGCTTTCCTGCTGCAACGGCAGACGCATAAATAATAATCCGTAGTGGTAGTTATGTATCAGAGTTAGGTGAAAGCAGAACATTTTTAATAGTAGGGCTATTTGCCTACGTAACTGCTGGGCGGAGGAAAGTTTATTCACAGCCAAAAGCCTCAATTACTGGTATGGATTACCATTTACAAGGGATGCACTCCTTGGGAGGTTGATGGGTAACCTTTAGTCTTAACAGAATCATTGAATTCTTGCCAACTCTATCCCTGACCTCCAACGAAAATTATTAAACACTACAATGCAGCATCATGAGTGGATAAAACTCCAGCTAGTTAGGCTGCATATTTAAGTTTTCCCGCTACAGCACGATCGCTAACATTTTTGAAGAAATTTTATCGCTCGCTATCGTGGTAGAGTTTGTAATAGTACTATAATACGGGTAATCATCAAAGTATACTATTAGACAAAGACCTAACCCTAGTTTAACAATCAGCACTAGCAAACTGCCACAACACTCCTTATATTACCTGCACTCAGATCTTAACTTCACCGGAAATCTTAAAATTATCGTCTTAGGTAAGAAGGTGTTTTAGGATAGTTGAGAACAGTCACACTCCATAAAATCAAGATTAAACTAGCTTTGAACCCCTGGTTTTTTCATTCACCATTAGAAGAGCCAAAGATAGCCGCCACCCCCAACGCCCCTTCTAAGTTTCAAATTCGTGCAGCTACACCTGCTGATTTGACTGGCGTTGCTCAAATCATTGCTGAGAGTTTTCACTCCCAAAATGGTCTTCTGGGATGGCTTTTTCCATTATTGCGTTTGGGTATTTATGAAGATTTAAGACATCGGCTTGCATCAAGTGCTCCCTATCACCTGTGTTTGGTCGCTGCTAACACGACGAACTTCAGAGCGGATGATTTAGTTGGTACAGTAGAGATGGGTGTAAGATTTAATGATTCGTGGACTGAAGTTTCCAAGAGGGTTCTTTACCTGTCCAATCTAGCTGTTCATCCCACATATCGCAGGCAAGGAGCAGCGTCAGGTTTACTTCTAGCTTGTGAAAAAGTTGCTTTGAACTGGGGATTTCAAGATTTATATCTTCATGTTTTAGAGAACAACCACCAGGCACGCCACCTCTATTTTAAGCTGGGGTATCGAGTCTATAAGGTAGAGTCTTGCTTAAATGCTTTTTTTCTCAGACGTTCGCGCCAGATTCTTTTACATAAACATTTGACCAGTGACCACCTGACCAGTGACCAGTGACCACCTGACCAGTGACCACCTGACCAGTGACCAGTGACTTAGAGGCTCGCTGGTTACTGTTAGATATACTTTTGCATAGGAAAAATTTTACAGATTTTATCTTTTTAGGTCTTTACTGCTAGTTAAATTTATTATTTTTTTACAAAGAAAAAATTGTATCTTACAAGTGTATAATTCTCCATACACTAAGATTAAAGTCTATCGATTTTTTTGTTAGTAAACGCTTGTTTCTTAAAACAGAGGCTTTTTATGCTGTATCTCCTTATGGAATAACACAAGAAACAGCAAAAGCTTTTGCATAAATATAGATAGAGAAATTTTAAATCGTTCGGGAAAAGTTAGATCCCTGACTTCTTTAAGAAGTTAGGAATAGGGATACCGCAAACTTTTAAAAATCAGCTAGGATTGCTATATTTAGATTGACATCAGTAATATTACGATAAATATTCCAGTGAATCCTTACAAGAACTTTGTATTTAAGGTATCCATCTTTATAAAAACTTTAAAAAAATACATCTCCAGTTGAAGACAAATCCAGTTAAATCTCATAAAATATGATTACTCTAATACAGAACATTGTCTATTTATTAAAATTTTTGCAAATAGGCATTGTAATTATTAATATTAAAAATCAAAACTCCGAGCGCACAACCGTTCTTCTATCAAATTGCCAACTATCCCCAAAATCCTTTAACTCTGAGAAAAAATGGATAGCGCAAAGTACCAACGCTATCAATCTGCTATGGTATCTACTTATTACCCTGACACCAGATTCCTTGACTATTTTGTCATGCCAGATGGAACTGAGCAACCCTATGGCTCGGATCTCCTAACTATGCTGCTTAGCGGAAAAGTTTTTATGGTCAACAGTCGCAGGCGAAATGGTTTAATACTTTTTAAACATTTCCATGCTGAGTTTGCCGGACCAGGAGCAGCTGTTGGAGGTGATTACGATCGCGACTGTGTAGGGGCGCTACCAATAGGAAATCTATCTTTATTAACTCCCGAGACTCACGATGAACGTCAAAAGGCTTACTTGATCCGGAGGCAATGGATTAGATTGATAAAGCAAATCACAGAAAATCCAGTTCCCCAACAGCGAGTTCAGAAGGTTTTAGATCAATTTGAGCAATATTTTCCTCCAGAAATGGTTGCTCAGTTACCTGATGAAGCATTTGCTTTTTTGGTAGGTGTTTTACCGCAAACAGTCCGAATATCGCGTCGATTGGGAAGCGATGCTTTGGCAGAAGAAAGTTATGATGAATAAGTTAGTCGTTAGTTGTGAGCGGTAAGTAGACAAAATTGTTGGATGGCTTGCCAAATTTCTGGCATGACGTTGCTTAAACTGTGGTCGCTGTCAAGTTCTAATAACTTCACCCAAGGACGTTGAAGGGCAAAGTGGCGACTAGCTTGAATGGGAATGACTTCATCGTGTTTGCCGTGCAAGATCAAAGTTGGAGTGGGACGCTGCAAAACCTCCTCTTTATACTGATAGGCATCCGAAACGAAATTATAGCTTAGAGGAAGAGAACGTTTCTCTCCATAATGATGAACCATCAGATATTTTTCTTGTTGCCATTGCTGTAACGCTTCATCTCCTAGCTTAGGTAACCAATGATATAAAAATCCAAAAGCAGGTGCCAATAACACAAGACACTTAACTTGTTGATGCTGCTGTCCCAAATGGGCGGCGGTTAAACCACCCAAACTAGAACCAATTAAGGTGACTGATGTAGAAGGATCTGGGAATTCTAATGAGATTTGACTCAACTGACGGGAAATGCTTAAGTTGGTAAAGTCTCCCGCATTTAAATCGGGAATTTTTAACTTAATATGAACTTGGGTAAAGCAATCGTGAAGATATACTGCCTTAGCAGAACAAGGGCTTGACGCAAAACCGTGAAGGTAAATGTACTGCATAAATTATGAATTATGAATTATGAATGCTGAACAAAGATACTGAGTTGTTTCATAATTCATGAATTATGAATGCTGAATAAAGATACTGACTTATTTCATAATTCATAATTCATAATTCATAATTCATAATTCTTATCGCATTGTAACAAATTCTTCTGCGGATGTAGGATGGATACCGACAGTGGCATCAAAATCTTTTTTGGTAGCACCCATTTTAACAGCAATCGCAACACCTTGAATGATTTCGCCTGCGCCATCTCCTACCATATGAGCGCCTAAAACTTTGTCAGTGTTGGCGTCTACGACTAACTTCATCATTGTGCGATCGCTTGCGCCTGTCAAACTATGGAACAAGGGGCGGAAGCGAGTGCGATAAACCTTAATTCCATCTTCTCCGAGTTTTTCCTTAGCTTGGTCTTGTGTCAAACCAACTGTAGCAGCTTCTGGTGTGGAAAACACGGCAGTTGGAATATCTCCGTGACTGAAGACGCGACAGTTATCCCCGAATTCACTATCAGCAAAAGCACGACCCTCACCTATAGCAACAGGAGTTAAGTTCATTCTGTCAGTGACATCACCGACAGCATATATGTTACGTTGGGACGTTTGACTGTATTCATTGACAGCGATCGCGCTCATAGTATCATAGCCCGGTCCTTCAATAGCACTAGGAACGACATTAACTCCAGCGTTTTCCAAACCCAACCCTTCTACATTTGGTGCTCGACCTGTTGCGGCAAGAAAAACATCAGCAACAATTGGTTCTGTATGTTCTCCCGATAAATTTAACTTTAATCCTTCTGGAACTTGTTCTATCGAATCCACGATAGAATTTTTGACAATCCGCACCCCATGCTCTATCATCCCTTCTTGGATTCCCAAACGAATATCCTCATCAAAACCCTTTAAAATCAGGTCTTTCCGAACGATCTGTGTTACCTCACAGCCCAAACCACGCATAATACAAGCAAATTCCGTACCTATATATCCAGCACCAATGATGGCAATGTGCTTTGGTTTCTCCTTGAGGTGAAACATTTCGTTAGAGGTGATAGCATTTTCGATTCCAGGGATATCTGGTTTAACAGGACGCCCACCCACAGCTATCAAAATTTTATCTGCACTTACCTTACGTCCATCAACTTCTACAGTGTGTGGGTCTACGATAGTAGCGCGGCTTCTAAAGAGTTCAACTCCTGCTTTTGCTAAAAAGTTAATATGAAGTTCCGATAACCGCCTGACTTCCTTATCTATAGATGTGATGAAATGTTCCCAATCTAATTCTGCTTCACCAACTTTCCAACCATAACCAGCTGCATTTTGAAATAATGCTGGAAAGTGGGAACTGTAAACCATGAGTTTTTTAGGAACGCAACCGCGAATCACGCAGGTTCCACCAACTAAGTCATTTTCGGCAATGGCTACTTTTGCCCCATAACTAGCAGCACGTTTGGAAGCTGCCAAACCTCCAGAACCAGCACCAATCACAAACAGGTTATAGTCATATGTCATAACTGAATTTCCTTTACTGAATTGGGAATTATGAATTATGAATTATGAATTATGAAACTTGAAAAAAGATGCTTGGAATAGCAGTACCTTTTTTCAGAAATTACTAAAATCTCGTATTCCCTACTTTTAGAGAGCGCATTCTTTTAATTTATTTTCATTCATCATTCATCATTCATCATTCATAATTTAAGAGAGAGAGAGGAACTCTTCACCTACAGTTGGATGAATGCCAATAGATTCATCTAAGTCTTGCTTGGTAATACCTTTGCGAATGGCAACAGCGAGACTTTGAATAATATCTGCAGCATTTTCTCCAACCATATGAGCGCCTAAAATCCGCTCTGATTTCCCTTCAACAACTAACTTTATCGTAGCTTGTTCGTTCTCATTGGTTAAAGATGACAAAGGTTGAAAGCTGTGGCGATACACTTTGATAGAGTCGCCAAATTTCTCTCTTGCTTTTGCCTCCGTCATACCTACACCCGCACCTTCAGGACGGCTAAAAACAGCAGAAGGAACTTCATCGTAATTAATTTTTTGCTCTTTTTTGCCAAAAACTGTATCAGCAAAAGCTTCTCCTTGTGCTTTTGCTACGGGTGTTAATTGAGGGCTACTCGTACAATCACCAACGGCAAAAATGTTTTCCTGAGTTGTGCGGTTGTATTCATCAATCTCGATCGTTCCTTTTTGTTGGAGTTCAACTCCTACCTTTTCTAAACCAAGATTTTTTGTATTTGGAGCACGACCAATAGCCACCAAAATTGTATCTGCTGGTACTGTTTTTCTAGATTCGCCAACCATTAACAGCAAGCGTTCTTCCAAGTATTTAATCTCTTTAACCATGCTGTTGTTAATGAAACGAATCCCTCGTTTGCTTAATCCTTGTTGAATGCCTCGACGGAGATCGATATCAAATCCCGACAAAATTGTTTCATCTTTGTCTATAACCGTCACCTCGCACCCAAAAGCGTTCATCATACTGGCAAATTCTACACCAATGTAACCGCCGCCAATGATGACTAATCTTTTGGGTAAATAAGGCAAATGAAACATCTCGCGAGATGTGAGGGCGTAGTCAATCCCTGTTATTTTGGGCTTGATAGCATACCCACCTACAGCAATTAAGATTTTATCAGCCGTGTATTTCCGTCCATCTATATCTATAGTGTGAGCATCGGTAAAGCTAGCATGACCTCGAATGAGTTCAATTCCTGCTTCTTGTAACTGTTGAAGGTAGGAGTCTTGAATGCTGTCTATATGCTTATCTACAGATTTGATGAATTTTGTCCAGTCAAAGTAGGTTTTGCAGTCACTCCATCCGTAGCTAAGCGCCGTTTGATTTTTCAGGGCAAAATCGGCGGCTTGGACGATGAGTTTCTTGGGAACGCAACCGCGATTGACACAAGTGCCACCAATAGCTTCTTTTTCGGCAATGGCGACACGCGCACCATACTTAGCTGCTTTTTTGGCGGCTGCTAGTCCCCCAGGACCAGCACCAATGACAAACAGGTCGTAGTCGAAGGTCATGGCTTTTGGGAAGAATGAAAAGCAAATAATTAGATCTCTTATCTATCATCGCAATTCCTGACCATATCGGCTAGGGGTTAGAAGATGCTGTCTGAACGATCGCTCTAGGTTTGCGTAAACTTTCCTGGTAGCCTTGTGGTTCTCCTAGGAGAATGACTGAACAACGTATCTGCTGCACGGCTTCAGTTGTTACGTCGCTGATGGCTACCTGACCTATACTCAATCGCCGACGGCGCGATCGCAATACCACGAGGTCGCTTGATTGAGATGCTTTGACAATAGTACTCACTACGTTATCTGCTTGTACGACCGATATATTGGTACGACTTTGAGGGAAGTATCTAGAAACCAGTAGTTCCAACTGGGATTTCATCCAAGCAACTCGGACGCTTGAAGTCCGGCGATCGCATACGTGAAGTAATGTAACTTCTGCTTGGTTGGCAGTTGCTAGAATTTTGACAAATTGTACGACCCGTACTGACTCTTGGGTCAAGTTTTCAATGGGTATCAAAATTCTCTGAATGTTACTGGGAGAATCCAACAGACGGGTCACAGCCACCGGACAGTGAGATGCCCAAAGTACGCGATCGATAACATTACCAAACAACCGCGCTCGCAATCCCGTTGTTTTCCCCAAACCCATAACAACTAAATCAGCATTTTGCTCTCGACTGACATGGCTAATAGATTGAGGAATGTTGTAATCAATGCGCGTTACAGGTTCTACTTCTACACCGAGTTCTTGACCGAGTTCTACTGCGTTGGCGAGAAGAATTTTGTTTTGCTGTAAGTTTTTTTCTAATTCCGGAGAGTCCATATGCATATGAGCGGGTGTCACAGCCAAAGCCAAAATTTTACCTCTTTCACGGCGTACTAAAAGCCCTGCCATTTCAATCAAATTTCTTTCCGTCTCTGGATTGCGAACGGGAACAACTACAGTAAATCCATCCACACGTTCATTTCTCCAGCCAAGCATTGACTCTGAGGTTTCGTCTGTTTCTTCGGAACTATTATCTATGGTTGTTACCAACCCAGGTGCGCTACTGGCTGTGATTAGCGGTCCGAGTGTCGCTGTCACCATCATCAGAACTATGACTCCATTAAGCACATCTTCAGTGACCAACTTGGCTCTGTAAGCGACTAAAGTTGCTGCCAACGTAGCTGCTACCTGAGGAAGAGATAACGACCACATTGTAATCATTTCCCGCCAATTATAGCGGTAAACCAGCTTTGCCAGGAGTGCGGCGGCAAACTTACTACTAATTAAACCTACCAAGATAGCTACTGTTAGCCAAATAGAACTGATACTTTTAATAAATCCTGGGATATCAATTAATAAACCCAAATCAACAAAGAAAATTGGGATGAACAAAACATTACCAACAAAGACCACCTTTTCTTTTACGGGTCCCGAACCGATAACTTCATTCACCGCCAATCCAGCGAGAAATGCTCCAATAATTTTTTCTACACCAATAACTTCCGCACCTAACGCGGAGATAAAAACGACTAGCAGAACAAACAAAAATTGGTTTCCTTCTTCATCTCCAGTGCGTTTGAAGAATTGATGCCCCAACCATTTAAAACCAAATAAAATAATCGCTGAATAAATGACAAGTCCTAGTAATAGCTTAGTTAGACTGAATGCCGAAAATTCCCCTTGATGGATACCAACACATACTGCTAATACGAGCAATGAGCCAATGTCTGTGAAAATAGTTGCACCAATAGTCACTGTGACTGCTTCGTTGTTAATCACTCCCAACCTGCTAATGATGGGATATGCCAGCAAGGTGTGAGAAGCAAACAAGGAGCCAATTAAAACAGAAGCATTCCAACTAAAACCAAACATTCGCCCGACTATAGTTCCTGCAATCAACGGTATGAGGAAGGTAAAAGTTCCAAATCCTGCGGAACGATGCTTGGTTTGCTGAAACTGTTTCATATCAATTTCTAGCCCCGCTACAAACATCAAGTAAATCAGCCCAATGCCTGAGAGAAGCTTGAGGGTTTCCGACTCATTTTGAAAAAGACCTAAGCCTTGGGGTCCCAGGACAACGCCTGCTGCCAGCAAACCCAACAATCCTGGTATCTTAAAACGTTCAAAGATGAGAGGGACGATTAAGATAACCGTTAACAGAATGGCGAAAGAAACAATAGGCTCCAAATGCATCAATAGCTCCTGTGTTAAGCGGCGGACTGCATCCCATATCTTCAGGGACATAGAAATATTTATCTTCTGCCATTAGGCGGTGTCTAAGAGTGAGATTAATACTATCAAAAGATTCTTTGACACCACTTATGAGTGGTAACAAAAAAGCTATGGCTAAAACAGACAGCTAAAACCAAGTGGAAAAGCAAATTGAGCTACTCAACGAATTAGGGTTGACTGGATATGAAGCTACATTGACAAGTTCTCCTTTTTTACAGAATGAAACAGCCTAGCTTCTCGATTGAAACAGGGAGATTCAGATTTATACCGTCTTTAAGGGACTTCCAAATAAAAAAGTATAGAACTTTCTCTTGTGGTGCGGGCGTCCCGCCCGCCACTAATATAGAACGGGCGAGGACGCCCGTTCCACAAGATGGATAATTCCACAAGATGGATAATTCCACAAGATGGATAGTTCCACAAGATGGATAATTTATTTCTTGGACATTCCTAACCTGATACTAAATCTCGTCTGGATTCATGCCTAGAGATCGCAACCGTTCGGCAAGTCGCTGTGCCTTTGCTTCTGCTCCGTCTGCCCGTTCTGCTCCAGTGGGAATCACTTGCCCAGTGCGATCGCACCACCGAAGCCACAATCGCGTCACGTCTTCCTCGAACTGCCCCTCCCACAATGTCAAGCCAATTCCAGCAGCATTGAGCCAAATCGACTGCCCAATTTCGCTAATCCCTTCCGAAGCTGTTAACTCAGAGTAGCCCTCTGGTGAAATCGACCATACACGCAACAAAGCCCCATTCATTTCATCCTGACTTTGAATCTGCTTCAAAGGATCGAATACAGCATAATAGCGCACTCCAATCTGAGCGTATAGGTCTTTCTTGATTGTCGTTTTGCCTTTCTGCCGCGATTTTTTGCTCAATGCTAACTCGTCACCTTCCTGATTCAAGACGATTTCGATGCAAACTTCAGGCACTTTACCAAACTCCCAGACAAAGTACGATCGATTGCGTCGCTCGGAGAAGTCATCGGGGCGCTGTACGCTAAGACTCAGTAAAACATCAGGAACAATCGGCTCGCCCTTGAGTTTGTAGAATAATCCCACATTCGCAGCCGCTAGGAAAGGAGCTAGTAGAGCTTTGGAACTGTAGAGCGGTTCCACCAATAACCGTTGCTGCTCTTCTGACTGAAAATTATCCACAGGCGTATCGTCCTCGATGACCAAATGACTGATGTCAAGCTCAGTGACGATTTCTTCTGTGTCAAAAAGCTGCTGACTCATGAGCGGCTTCCAGAATTCTATACATCTACTGATTTTAACAGACCGCTTTTCATTCTCAATAACGGGACTTTTAGGTCAACAAGTGTGTCAAAGTTATTGACTCAATAGGAACAGATTAAAGAACATTTAAGCAGATGAAAAAAACTACCATAGCGATCTATAATTCCTTAAAAATACGGTAATGCGCTCAAACTGCCGTATAGGTACGGAGAATAGCAATGACCAAATGGCAAAATAGGTTGATGGCAGGAATACACTGGATTGGGCAAATCCAAAGTTACATGAAAAAAGCTTTTGGCGCAAGTGAAGCGATAAGCCGGGTACGGCTTGCGCCAAGGGCGATCGCACAAAGCGATAAGTTCCAAGGAAACTGGTCAAAAGGAAATTCTCTTCGAGACTTTGTATGTCTTTTTTTGGTGGGTGCAGGTTTGAGTGTTGCGATCGCAGCTTGTTCTGCCACCACCTCAGCAGCCAAACCCGATGTTAAATTAAACCTCGTGTCATTTTCAGTAACTCAAGCAGCTCACGATCGCATCATTCCTAAATTTGTAGAAAAGTGGAAGAAAGAACGCGGTCAAAATGTCATTTTCGAGCAGAGTTACGGCGGATCTGGAACTCAAGCCGAAGCAGTGATAAAAGGTTCGCAAGAGGCAGATATAGTACACCTAGCACTTCCCCTTGATGTCAATAAAATTCAGCAAGCTGGTTTAATTGAAAAGAATTGGGAATCAAGAGCGCCTAAAAGTAGCATTGTCACTAGATCTGTAGCAGCGCTCGTGACTCGTCAAGGCAATCCCAAAGGCGTCAATACTTGGACAGACTTGACAAAAGAGGGTGTTAAAGTCATCGTCGCTAACCCCAAAACTTCTGGTATTGCTATTTGGGAATTTTTAGCTTTCTGGGGCGCTGTCACTCAAACAGGCGGAGACGAAACACAAGCACAAACCTTTACGACTAATGTTTATAAAAACGCTCCCGTGCTCGCTCCTAGTGCGCGTGATGCTAGCGAGCTCTTTTTCCAACAAGGAAAAGGAGATGTGTTGATCAATTACGAAAACGAAGTTTTTTTGGCTGAGCAAAATGGTCAGAAATTACCTTTTGTAGTGCCTAATGTGAATATCTCCATTGATAACCCCGTTGCCATAGTAGACAAAAATGTCGAGAAGCATGGCACTAAAGAAGTTGCAGAGGCATTTGTAGATTTTCTTTATTCAACAGAAGCCCAACGTGAATTTGCCAAGTTAGGCTATCGTCCCGTTAATCCCACCATCCTTGAAGAAGTGGCAAATAAATATGCTCCAATTCAAACCTTTTTCACTGCTCAGGATTTAGGAGGTTGGGATCTTCTTCAAAATAGATTTTTTAATGATGGAGCACTTTTTGATAAAATTTGGACTTCTAGCAAAGCATAAATGGGGATTGGGGAACTCGGGGTCCCCTCTGGGGATAAGGGGCGATGGGGATTGGGTATGAGTTCTTATCTCTTGTCCCCCTATCCCCTACCCCCTACCCCCTACCCCCTATAAATTACAGGAATTTAAGTTATGAGCTTTTACAGTAGATTCAAGTGTCAGGTTTTGTTAGCATCTATGGTTGTTTTATCTCTTGGTATAACTTCTTGTAATAGAGCCAACGAGAAAGCAACTGAAGTCAGTATAGATGGTGCAGCTGTAGGTTTTCCAATATCTTTGGCAGTTGCAGAAGAATACGAGAAAGCGTCACCAAAGGCAAATGTGAGTGTTGCTTCAAGCGGTACGGGAGGAGGCATAAGTAAATTTTGTGCAGGCGATCTTGATATCGTTGGTGCTTCGCGTACCATTAGAGATGAAGAAATCAAAACCTGTGCCAAGAAAGATATCAATTTTGTAGAAATACCGATTGCTCTTGACGGAATTGCTGTTATTGCCAATCGTCAAAATAACTTTGCTCAATGTTTGACGATTGATGAACTGAAAAAGATGTGGAATGCTAAAGCAACTAATAAAATCAAAACCTGGAATCAAGTTAATCCAAAATTTCCTAACAAGCCACTGAAATTGTATGCCCCTGCTTCTGATACGGGAACATTTGATTATTTCACACAAGCTGTCACTGGAAAAGCCAAAAACGGACGCACGGACTATACACCAAGTCACAACCAAAACATTCTTGTCCAAGGGGTAGCTGGTGATGAAAATGCTCTTGGATATGTTGGTATATCTTATTATTTGCAGAACCAAGATAAGTTAAACTTAGTTGCTGTAGAAAGTCCAAAAGGAAAATGTGAGAAGCCCGTTCCAGTGGACAATGTTGTCAAGAATATTTATACGCCTTTGTCTCGACCTCTATTCATTTATGTGAGTAAGAAGTCACTGGATAACAAACCAGCTGTTAAAGATTTTGTGAATTTCTACATAGAAAACTCTTGGAAATGGGTTGAGTCAGTCGGTTATGTTTCGCTACCCGATGAAGCTTATCCCAAGGTGAAGCAAAAAGTGGCTAAAGGAACAACTGGTACTAAATTTAAGAAGGCAAAACCGGGCGAACCAATTACGAATTTCATTTAATTTGTGGGCTTCAAAAAACAAAATGACTCAGAATGTCTTGACCAAATGTCTCAATATGTAGGGTGGGCAATGCCCACCACATAAAGTTCTTGGTGGGCATTGCCCACCCTACTTGTATTTCAACAATCAAATAGAAGTCCTATACCAAACCAACTTCTCCAGTATCAAGATCGTAACGACCTCCAACAATTTTCAGCTTACCCTCCAACAATCGTTGAGATATAATCTTTGAATTTTGTTTCAATTTCTGAATTTGATACTGAACGTTTGCAATCACAGCTTTATCAACAGCGTCGTCTAATGATTCGCCTTTTGTCTTGGAAATAACGGGTTTGATGGCTTTAACAAAAGAACCAATATGACCGGGAAGTCGTTCTCCCTGAACTGCCGCAGTGACAGCACCACAGCGTTCGTGACCTAAAACCATAATCAAGGGAGTATTCAGAAGATCTACAGCATATTCTATACTCCCTAGCACCTCATTTGTCACAATGTTTCCAGCGACACGAATATCAAATAGATCGCCAATTCCTTCATCAAACAAAATTTCGGGAGGGACTCGCGAATCCGCACAGCATAGCAAAACTGCAAAAGGGTGTTGCGATCGCGAAACTTCTTTGATTCGTGCTTTTGATTGGTCTGGATGCTTACCCTTTTGCCGAACAAACCGTTGATTGCCATCAATTAATCGTTTTAAAGCAGCATCGGGTTCTAGAGATTCAATTTGGTCAGCACTTGCGCGTTTGGGCTGCATACTCCAAAAAGCACTTCCCGTAACTGCAGCTACTAAGGCAATTCCACTGGTTCCCGTTAAGTTCAAAAAACGGCGACGATCTATCAATCCATGATTTTCATTCATAATACCATTTTAGATTTTGGATTTTAGATTTTGGACCCTGAAGAATGTTGGGTTTCGTTCCTCAACCCAACCTACTTTACAAATGACTTTACAAATGACCAATGACGTTACTTGTGACGATCTCACTACAATGATGCAACACATCTCATTGAGCGAATTTCTGTAGCATCTGAAATGTAGCAAGTCCCTCCAAATTTGTTCAAAATTGGTCGAATAATTTCTACTGTTGATTTAATTTTGTCTGGAACACAAAAGGCAATTATGTAAACATTATCCAGCAGAGTCATTTCCAAGTCTTGAGAGCCACCTATAAAACCTTGTCCGGCAACATTTCGGATCAACAAATATCCCGCAATATTTGCCTGTTTTAAACCATCTAACATTTTTCCAAGCTCAGCTGAATTCACAATGATTTCTATTCGGTTAACTGGATGCATAATTTTATCTCCAAAGTAGATTAATTCCGTACAGATATAATGGAATTCCCACAATGATATTGAAAGGAAACGTTACAGCCAGGGCAGTAGAAACATATAAGCTGGGATTTGCTTCTGGAACTGTTAACCTCATAGCTGCAGGAACGGCGATATAAGAAGCACTCGCACACAACACTGCAAACAACAAAGCATCTCCCTGGGACATTCCGATTAATTTCGCAATGAGGAGTCCGATAGCTGCATTAACAAGTGGAATTAGTATTGCAAAAGATATAAGGAAAGCACCTGTTTTTTGCAAGTCTTTAATTCTTCTAGCAGCGACTAGTCCCATGTCAAGTAAAAAGAATGTCAGGATACCGTAAAATAATCCCTGAGTAAAAGGTTCTAAAACGTGCCAACCGTGTTCTCCTGTCAGCACTCCAATCACAAGACTTCCTACTAGTAAAAAGACAGAACTATTTAAGAACGCTTCTTGTAAAACTTCTGACCAAGCGAAATCTCGATCTTTTGAACCGGCTGTAAATAGATTGACGAGAATCAAACCAACAATAATAGCTGGAGATTCCATGAGTGCTAAAGCAGCCACCATATAACCATCGAATGCAATTCCTAGTTCGCTGAGAAATGACCCAGCCGTAATAAAAGTTACAGCACTGATAGAACCATAGGTTGCAGCGATCGCTGCAGCATCATAGACATCAAGTTTGACTTTGAGAACAAAAAAGGTATAAATTGGCACAAAAATAGCCATCAAAATTGCTGCCAGAAGCGTTAACACGACTTCCTGGGTCACTCCGCTTTTGACGAGTTCCACTCCTCCCTTAAATCCTATCGAGAAAAGCAGGTAAAGGGATAATAGTTTTGGAAAAGGAGCCGGAATTTCAAGATCTGATTTGACAAAAACTGCTACCATCCCCAGAAAGAAGAATAAAACTGGTGGATTTAGAATATTTGAGACGATTAGACTTGCATTCATACCTACTCCCCACCTAAAAAAGCAAAGAATGTCAGAAAATTTTCTATCATGAACATAGACCATCACAGCTGGTGTACAACCACTGTATGGCAATTAAGTCACCAGAAATATATAAGTAATTTTAATAACATTTATAAATAAAACTTTTATGGTAATGTAGCTTTCTGATTTTTGACAATAATAATTACGTAATTTCACTGTAAAATTATATTACTATAGTCTTTCTAATACTTGTTGTACTGAAGAAGCCCAATACTCATCGTTATACTCAATATAAATGTCTGTTCTCTACCACTGAATTTCTCCACGAGCTAACCGATTCTCGTAATTCTCTAAATTGGATAAGTAGTCTGAAAAATCTGACTCAACTATTTCTTTGGACTCGGTATCCTCAAGGCATAATGACGAATCTTTACTAGTTTCCTTCCAGAGCAGGAAGTCGATAAACTCGTTTACTTCCTGGACTAAAGATTCTGGAAGAAGATGAATCTTTGTAATTGCTTGGTCACGTAAATTCATAAGCTTTGCCTAACGTTTATATTCGGTATATAATATTTATTTGATGATTTAAATACAAATCAAAAAAGGATTATAGTATTGTAGGAACGGCGGTCAAGCTTCACGCCATTTAAAGAGTATTTGCTCGTCAGCTTGTCTGAACTCGATATCAAATTTATCAAATACTACTTCCCGACCCAAAAGCAATTGCTCTCCGCCTGTATTAGTTTGCAACCACGCTACAGGAGCAAGAAAACTATACTTATCAATTGTCATTTCAACATTTCGTAAAACATACTCTACTCTTCCACCTATGGTTTCTGCCAATAAATTTGATTCCGCATCAGCTAAAGTATATCCTAAATCCTGACCTACTTTTAATGAAATTAAACTCAGTTCAGCCCCGGAGTCTACTAACATTGTTGTAGAAATCTCTATTTCCCTATGCCTGAGTTTTACATGATAATTAGGTTGTCAATCATGTCGAGTTACAGTGCGAAAGCGGATGGGTAAAATTTGAATAGAAGCAGTGCGTCGTGGAACTAAATAAAGTGCAAAATGTTGGTTGGAAGCCTCTGCTAAATCTAAAACTTCCCGAAGGTTTTCACTATGAGCGATTAAACCATTAGCATTGTAAGCAATATATTGATTTCGATAAAGATCTAACAACATCTGCCGATTTTGGTTTAGCCACTTCAGCATCTGTCGGCTTTCATCTTGAGAAAATGTTTTACTCATAGATTTTTCATTTCCTAAGCTTTATTTTATTTTACAAAGTCATCTTTAATCATAACTTGCGATCGCATTATAACGATTTTTGAATCAACTAATAGGTTGTAGCAAGGGATTAGTTCTGATTTCAGATAAACTCTCTTCTAAAGACAATCCTTGAAGAAATTCCCACCATTGTCCCGTATGCCTCATATAAGCTACATTGAAGCGATTTGGACTTGTATACTCTAAACGAGCAAATCTGAATTCAAAGGAGGGAGAAATTGCATTTTTTCCCGGACAGTTATAGATGGAGCAAAAATAAAAATAGTTGCGATACCACTTCCCAAAAATATCTATTACGTAGTTCCAAGGATAATCTTCATCTCTTGGTACTACGTATTTGGGTTTAAGCTCCTTGTCGATAAAATTGTTACACTGCTGTTCAATCAGTTGTTTTTCAGTAGCAGGTACTTGAGGTTTTGGCTTTTTCTCCAGTAGGCGTATCCATCTTTTCTTTGCCATAAGACTTCCCCTAAAGATTATCTTTTCGCTTTCTATTATCTAACTAGTGATGAAAGCTACTGTACACCTATCATATCAACTAGCTGCTAATTTCTCGTAATATTCTCAAAATGCGATCGCTCATATTATCCCAAAGTTTCAAGGAACAATTTCATCTCTTCTACATCACGTAACATTCCTAGAAGATTAAAACCATTCATTGCCTTAATTGCATACTGACGAGCTGATTCTATACTCCCCCATTTTTTTTCCCAACGAGCAAAAGAACGTTGATAGCGAGCAAGACGCCGTTTGTTGTTACTACTTTCGGCTACCGTTAAACCTTTAGTAATTAACTGTTGAGCTTCGTGCCTTTCACCTTGTTTTATAGCTATATCAGCCAGCCAATTTTGAGCAGAATTCATCACTCTATGCCAGTTAATATTTTCTGCTTTTTGTATCACCTCTTGAAAAAGTGCTTTAGCTTTCAACCACTCGTCTTCTAAATGAAAAATTTCGGCACGATGGTAGAGAATAGGAATTATATAACGAGTATGTTGTCGTTCTTCTAGCTCGGCTTGTTGAACGAATTCTTCTTCTAGTGTTAACCAGTGCTTTGCTTCTTTATACCTTTTTTGTCGGATTTTCAACCTAGCTGTTCCTTCTGCTAAGTCAGCTTGAACGCATAAATCCGCATGATCTCGAAGTACCCATGTCCGTCGCAAAATTTCTTCTGCTTCTTGCAAATTCTGTTGCGAACACATCCGAATTAACAGCCAACTTTTTCGGATGGAGAATTTTATAAAAGATGACCATTCATTTCTCCGTTCCGATTGTTCTATCAGCCATTGCAACCAATCCAAGCGATCGTCCCAGTAAGCGTAAAGATTGGCATAATGATATAAAAGCAGCCATAAATCTCTGACTTCTTCATAACGATCTCGATCTTTACACCAGTAAAGAACTGCTCGTAAATTCTCTTGCTCTTCGTCTAACTTGCTGTAATGTATCCACTTTTCCCAATCTTCCCCTGCATTGCTTTGAGCAAAATCTAGATAGTATCTCACCCAGCGCCGACAAGCTTCTTTTTCAAAAACTGGGTATGCAGCGAGTTCGGCTAGAACGTACTCTCTTGTTAGAGAAAGCATTTCATATCGTCCAGTTTCTTGGTTTAAATTCACTAGCGAGAGTTGCTGAAGACGTGCTAAACCATCATTGACAGAATCAGGGGCTGCTGTGAGTCCAGCTACCTCAGCCACAGCAGCAAGTGTTGGAGGATCGGGAAAAATTGCTATTGACAACAGTAATTTGCTAGCTGGTTTTTCCTTGATACCTTGTAATGATTGTTCAAAGCAAAAACGAGCAACATCACTTGTTGTTGAAGCCAGCCTTTCTAGGACAAAATTTAATGAATAGCCACTAGAGACTTGACCGATCGCATACACAATAGCGAGGGGAATTCCTCCAGTCCGTTTGTATAGTAAGCTGGAATTTTGAGTGGTTATTGCGACTCCTTTTTCTTCAGCTTGTTGCTGAATTAATTTCAATCCATCATCTAATGGTAAGTGTCGGAGACTGATGGGAAGTAAAGCAATTCGTTCGCGAGTCGTTAAGATAACTTTGACGTGTGCGGGTAAGTCGTACAAGAAACCAATAACCTTTTCTGTCTCCTCTATTGTTTCCATGTTGTCAACAATCAGCAGAGTTGGTTGTTTGGAGAGACTTTGGCGGACGCGATCGAATTGATCGTCGAGAGGAGATTGAATAATGGTAGGGTCGTTGAGAGTATGAGCAATCTCGCGAAAAATATCCCGTAGATTACGCTGTCCCTGATTTCTTCGCAAAATACTATTGGGAATGAGTTCTTGTTGTTTGGCTGAAGTGAAAATAATGGCTTCAAATTTGGGTGCGCTAGATAGATTTTTCTGACTAACTTTTAGGCAATGATAGGCTGCTGCTAAAACCAAAGCAGTTTTACCTACACCTCCAATCCCATCTACTGTAATGATATGAGCAGCATGCGTGGGTGAAAGTCGTTGCAGTAGAAGTTTCATTTCCGCCTCACGCCCAATAAATTCTGTGTAAGTTGGGGCGGGTAAGTTATGAGCGATTGTGGAACTACTGACACTAGATACTGCAGCGCCCTTACGATATCCGTGTCTTTCCAGAATGTACACTAAGTTACCTGACTTAACACTTTTACTTGGTTCTCCTGTCAAAGCTTCTATATCTCTATAGATACTGCTTACACTTGTTCGGACAACAGCATTTTTTTTCAGCAGATCTATACTAATCTTTTTTAGACTATACCCACATAATAATCCTAGTAATAAGTCTTTTCTTGTATCCCGTCTGTATCGTTTTTGTGTTGCTGCCTCCAAATCAGTCAGTAGACGGTCTATGTCCCATTCCTTCAAAATATTGTGATTCCAGCTTTTGGGTAAATTCCAATCTTCTGAGCGGCTTGACATAAATATTACCTTATAAGTTGATTGTTTATGATTATTTTTATATACTTAATAACATTTTCATAGATAAAATTTTAACAATCCACTAACAAATTATTAACACTGTTAATTGGCTATTTGTAATTCATTAATTACGCTAGTGTTAAAGCTCTACAGAGAGCGATCGCACTGAGAGGTAACTTCTAGCAAATATAAATTTAATACCCTCAATTGTAGCAGTAATAATAGAAACTTTGGCAAAGAATACTACGCTCTACTTGTAGGAGAACTTTGATGAAAATATTGAAACACTTCTTGGCTTCTTTTCTTAGATCGGAAAAACAAAAAGTATGCTTTCCTGGTACAAAACAAGTTTATCTGTTCACAAAGCGTCCCATACTTCACCAAGACTTTACACCAAAATCTGTACAGGACGCGATTAATGAATTGCAAACAATATTATATGCTCAAGGATTCCTTGAAAATATTAGTGGGAATTTTGATTTAGAAACTGAGGAGGCAGTTAAGGAGTTTCAAAGAACAAATAATCTACACGTTGATGGAATCGTTGGAGCGCTAACTTGGGCTTGTCTTTGTTATCCGATGATTTATCGTAGTCTGAAAATTTTGACACCTAAATTACAAGAGTCTGTCAAAGAATTGCAAAGTATTTTGCACAAAGAAGGATTTTTTAAAAAAGAACCTTATGGAGTTTTCGATCGGCAAACGGAAAAAGCTGTAAAACATTTTCAAAGAACTTACGGACTGAAAGACGATGGGATAGTTGGGGCTGCTACTTGGGCTGTCTTGTTGGGAATGCGGCAAAGAAAAGATGTTCGTACTCCTAGAGTGTTTTGTTTTTTGCCATTGCAGGTGTTTTCTTTTTGGAAACAATTCTTAATGCTTGGCTTTATCATATTAGGCATCTATCACAGTCCTATACCAGGTTCACAACCTCAGTTAAATACAGCATTAGCAACTGCATATGCACTGACTTACATTGTGCCTTTTGTACTACAGTGTATTCCATTTAAGCAAGTTAACGAGCAAACATTACCGCTTTTTGAATATGCTCCCTATATGTTAACTGGTATCTTTTGGAAACCCATTCTCAACTTCATTGAGAAACTCGTTAACTAAAAATGAAAGCGATGATAAAGGGCGGGTACGGGATTTGAACCCGCTAATCCCCAAAGTGGTGGAGATGTTATCCGATAATCCTAAATTCTTCGTCCTTGAAAGGCAAGTAGCGAATCAGGATAACCCGCCAAGAAATAAATTGCCCTCAGAATAGAATTCTGGGGCTACACAAACGCTCGTCCGCCTACGCGGACTAATCACAGCCTGCGGAGGCAGCTCCAAACTTAGAGAAGACCAAGAAAATAGATACACCGCCTACGCGGACTAATCATAGCCTGCGGAGGCAGGCTTCGTTTGTATAGCCACGAATTCTATTCGTTAGGTATTTTGACAAAATTGGAATGCTCTCAAGGATATATTGTTTTGCATATCCTTTACCTACAATTCGCCTATAGCCAACATTTGGATAATCCGAGGTATGCCAGGGTCAAAGCCACCTAAGTCCCAAGACAACGGATCTTTAGGATCTACTAATGTAATCCGGTAAGGTGTAAGAGTGATATACACTGCCTTGGTATTGGGATTTACCTTTTGACGGTACTCAGCGAGTGCTTGACTTGGATGTTTGTAACCAGCCCATGATTCGCTGTCTGTCCAGAAACAAACAATGTCGGCTTTGAACTTGTTTTTAATCATCCAGTCATAAGCAACGGACGCATCTGTTCCACCAAAGTTTTGGTTGCTAGCTTTGCGAACTGCTGACCTAAAGCTATCATTGGCGGTGATACCCAAATCGCGGAAGTCGGTGGCAAAACCACGAATCATATAGTTTTTCTCTGCTTTTGCTGTCACTAATGCCATTGTTGCAGCTACTTCACAACAGGTAAGTCCCATATCGACAATTGGGCAACCCATAGAACCAGAGACATCTACGGCATGCATGAAGACTTTACCTGTGGGTTGCACGACATCAAAGGATAGTGCTAAGGACTTTTCTAGGATTTCCACAATTTCATCGACTGGGTTCCAAGTCTTTTTGCTACGTCCCAATGTACCGCCGGATTGATAGGTTTTGAGAGCTTTTAATACATCAATTGGATGTATCCGTCCTTTCTGCAGATGCTCTTTGTTGTTGAGCACTGCTTCTACTCTCTTTAAGTTGGCACGTTCGTTTCGCGCTAACACACCTATTTCGGTGAGGGAACCTAAATTACGTAACAACGCACCAATTGGCATTTCATTGAATAGCAACTGCCAAGCACTTAGATCCATCTTGCCTACAGGTGCAGCCATTTCATGAGTTAAGCGTCCTTGTATTATGGCTTCATTGGTCTTTTCTGGATTCCGCTTCAACCACTCATACCACCAAATCTGCGCTAGTGCTGCTGAAGGGATTTCTTCTGGTAGGGCTTCCCAACCTTTGACAACCCACTCAAACAATCTTTGATGGTCTTCTGTCATTGGTTTGACGTGAAACAACCGCAAAGCATCTCGGTTGGAAAAACCATGACGTTGCTGGTATTTCAGCAATTGGTAAGCCAAACCTTTAACGTCTTCTTTTGCAAACCAATTTTTACCAGCTTCTCGCACAACTTTACCAAATCCTCTCATAGACTTAGTATAGTTTAACCATTCGTAAAAGTGGCTCCCGGTGCGAACAACTTCGGGGAAGATTTCGCAAAATGCTGTCTTTGCTTCTGGTGCTTCTCCCATGGACAACAACACCAAAGCAAGAATGGGCGCACTGTTGTTGATGGCTCGTCCATCGCTAGCATAAAGTATTTCTTCCGCAACTCGTCCGGGATTTTCTGCGCTCGCCTGTCTGACAACCTCAACAAAATCTTCTGTCAGTTCGTGTTTGCCAGCATAGTAAGTGCTTTTGGCAGTACCAACAAGCAAACAGCGCCGCAGCATTTTCCAAAGACCTGCATCAAACATGAACCCGCCCGAACGTCCTTGGATCATCTCTGCTTCCCGTCCGGGAATGGGCTGAGTTTGTGGTGTGGCTGTCTTTTTTTGAGTAAAAAATTTGTAATTCATTGTATTATCTCCCAGCCCTTGCGGACAAAAACAAAGGTGGCGGAGCAGGACTCGAACCTGCGACATCCCGCTTGGAAGGCGATAACCCTCATTCTTCGTCCTTTTCAGGCAAGGGATGAATAAGGATGTTTAGGCGTTCTATCCATCTGAACTACCCGCCACATGAGGATTGGGGATTAGGGATTAGGGATTGGGAATTCAATCCCCAATCTCTAATCCAAAATAAATTGGCGTGGGAGGCAGGATTTGAACCTACGAATGATGGAACCACGATAACCCTCAATTCTTCAGCCTTTACAGACAAGTTTGTGAACAAGGACTATGGGCAATTTGCCCATCCACTGCCTTACCAGACTTGGCTACTCCCACGTGAAATTTCTGGTTTCAGATTCATTTCAATCCAAAATCTAAAATGAATTGGTGTGGTGGGGCGGGACTTGAACCCGCAGCATACCCGATCTGCAATCGATAACCCTTAATTCTTCGGTCTTTTCAGACAAGGGGTGAATAAGGATGTTTTTGGTGCGTTTACCATTTCGCCACCCACCACATAAATAATTCATCATTCATAATTCGTGATGAATTGGTGTAGCGGGGCGGGATTTGAACCCGCGTCTCCGGTGAATCAAGGGAGGGATCGTTAACAGCGATAACCCTCAATTCTTCGTCCTTTTCAGGTTATGTTGGCGCTCTACCTTTTGAGCTACCTGCCACATATCAGCTTGTAATATTTAATGTAGTATATGTATTATCAAGTGTCAAGTGGGTGAGTCAAAAATTTTGCGATCGCTGTAGGGTGAGCATTGTCCATCAACATCGAACGTTTGACAATGCCCCACCCTACTTTTTGAGGGACTTCCAAATAAAAAAATAACCAACTTTCTATTGTGGTACGGAGAGCAGCGCCGTGCGGGGGTTCCCCCCGTTGAGGCGACTGCGGGGCTTCTAGCCCGTTCTTTATTAGTGACGGGCTAGAAGCCCGTACCACAAGATGTATAATTTTTTCTTGAACATCCCTTAGAGCACTGGAGGCGGAGCCTCTGGTAAGTCATTCCCAGGCTCAGCCTGGGAACGAGGGGAAACGAGGAAAACTAAGAAATTACCTAGTCCCTAGTCCCCAGTCCCCAGTCCCATTTTTGCCGAAAATTTTTGGCAAATAGACAATTGTTACAAACTATTGCCATGTTTTTTGCCAAGATAATATTATTATTTTCCTATAAAGACACATGGCATTAATCGGCATGAGTGAAAAAACAATAGAAAGCTACGGCAAGGGTTTTCTAGTTCTACTTTTGCCTATTTCGTTTTTAATTATTTTCCTAGTTGCCACCTGGCGAATCTGGCTAGGGGTAATCCTTCTCGTCTTGGTGCTGAATATTTGGCAATTCTACAAATGGCAACAGTGGACTCAACAAGTGAATCCAATGTTCCATCAATTGCTTAAGGAAAATCAAGGCAGGATTACACCTGTAGACTTGGCAATGAAGGGCAATTTTTCTGGAGAAACGGCAAGACGTTACTTAGAATCAAAAGCAGCAGAATTTGGTGCTCGCGCTCTTAACTCTGAAGATGGAGGTAAAGTTTACTACTTTATCACTGCTAGCACTCTGGGTAGCATTCTTGACGATAGCGAACCACCTAAAGAATTGCCTGCTGAGCGTGTTGCCTACGAACCTTCACCTATTTTTGCTCCATCTCCACCTAAACCGCTTGTGGAAGAACCAGAGGCTGAGTTACCACCTCAGCCAGTTGAAGAAAAACCAACAAAAGCGCTGGAAAAACAGTTGTTTTTTGGTTCTCTGATTCAATCTGAACTTGCTAAGCGGCTTAATGTTTACTCTAGTACCGTCTATAAAAGGAGAGACGATCCAGATTTTCCAGAATGGAGTCGCAGCAAAGATCCAGATGGTATTGCTTGGAAATTCTCGCGAAAAACTAAGGAGTTTTTCCCATTAGAACTAGATGAAAAAGGTTAAAAATCAAAAGAAATTTCTTTTAACTTTTGCCTTTTTTACTTTTGAGAGCCAATAGCTTCTGAGATAGAGTTAAATCCATTTTGTTCTAGCTTAGATAACAAACCTTGGAGAATGCGCTTTGTCATAGCTGGACCTTCATAGATCCAGCCCGTATAAACTTGGAGAAGGCTAGCACCAGCAGTAATTTTTTCCCAAGCGTCTTCCGCCGTGAAGATTCCACCAACGCCAACGATCGGTATTTGACCTGCTGTTTGCTGCCAAATAAAACGAATCACTTCGGTGGAACGTTCTCTTAATGGAACACCACTGATACCACCTGCTTCTTCTTGAGGCGATTTTCCTGTTTTGGGAATGACTTGAGTTCTCAATCCATTCCTACTAATAGTGGTATTTGTTGCAATAATTCCAGCAAGTTGATAGTTTTTTGCCAAGGAAATAATATCAGTTATTGCCTGCCATTCTAAGTCAGGGGCTATCTTGACAAACAGCGGCTTTTTTAGGGAATTTTCCTGTTGTAATGCTGACAAAATAGAACTTAACATGGAAGCATCTTGGAGCGATCGCAAACCAGGTGTATTTGGGGAAGAAACATTGACAACAAAGTAATCTCCATAATCCTTAAGTAAGTGAAAACTATTGCGATAATCAAGAGCAGCATCTTCCAAGGTGGTTATCTTAGATTTCCCCAAGTTTAAACCTATAGGTATTAACCTTAAATTTTGCTTAACTTCTGCTAATCGTATTGCCATTGCTTCCGCACCGCTATTATTAAATCCCATGCGGTTGAGGGCGGCTTTATCTAAAGGCAAACGGAACAAGCGGGGAGAGGGATTTCCTGGCTGTTGGTGAAAAGTAACGGTTCCCATTTCTGCAAAGCCAAAACCCAAGCTAGACCAGATGGGAACTGCAACTCCATCCTTGTCAAAACCAGCAGCTAAACCAAGGGGATTGGGAAACGTCAGTCCAAATAGATTTTGTTCTAAGCGTTCGTCATTAAAACAAAACGATCGCTTCAATTGTTCGTTCATCCAGTTTCCGGGAGGACGAACTCGATTCTGTCCCAACCAGCTCAAGCTGCGGATAGTTTGCTGGTGCAGCCATTCTGGATCTGTTTTTGCTAGATCCAACAAAAGGGGACGAATTGCATCTTTGTAAATATCCAATTGAGTCTTCCCAATTTTTTAATTCAAAACTTCACAATCTCAGAGCGGAATTCGCTCGATCCACGTGCTTTTATGGGCATCTTATATAGTAACAATCTAAGTTAACCAATCATTCAGATGTTGCCCCCTCAAAAACCAACAGCAAGCGACCAACACATATTTTCCTTGGGGCGCGTCCTCCAGAGCCTTAGAGAGGAAAACGATGTTGATGTTTTAATTGAAACCACGATTTCTTACCTTAAAGAGCAGTTTGACTATAAGTTGGTGTGGATTGCTCTTTACGATCGCCTGAACCATATCTTATTTGGTAAGGGTGGTCTCTCTCCTGTCGCTGATAGCAGTTACTTGAGACAGCGAGTTGTACTCAGTCCGGGAGATTTGTTAGAACAAGTGGTCATCGAGCAACGCCCCATAGGTGTAGCTGACTTAAAAGCTGAAAATCGAGCCGAACAATGGCAAGGATTTGCAGCAAAATTTAACATACAGGGAACAATTATACTACCAATTCGGTATAAAGATCGCTGTTTGGGTGTTGTATTGATGGGTTCAGATCGTTGGGGTTATACGCTTGGTGGGGAAGCAAAAGCTCGGCTAGTCATGGTTTTGGGGGAACTGGGGGCAGCACTGTATCAAAGCGAAATAGATTTGCAGCAAAAGCAAACCAAGCGCTTGGACGAGCCTTTATTGCGGTTGTTGGAAAGCGTGAGAACTCTGGGTAACTTAGAGCAAAAACTGGAAGCTGTCGTGCAAGCCACTCACGAATTCGTTTCACCAACCCGAACAAAGATTTACTGGTTCGATCGCGAAAAACGGTATTTTTGGTTGCGGTCAAGCGATCGTTATAGTAAGACGCAAGGCGAACAGCAACAAAGTGGAATTACAGTACAAGAACTTAATGATTTTTATTATGCACTGTCAGTGAATCAAATTGTCTCAATTGGGGAGGGGCGTAGTTCGTTAAAAAGTGCTTTTACAGTCAAGTTGCTGCAACGCTTGAACGTGCGATCGTTATTAGCAGCTCCCATTGTATGGCAAAAAGATTTACTGGGTTTTGTAGCGGTTGAAGCTAGAGACGCTCGAATTTGGTCTGATGTGGAAAAAAACTTCGTTATTGGTGCAGCTGGTTTGCTTTCTTTAACAGCACCTACCGAAGGTATGGAAACCACTGTCAAACAAGTTCAAGAAGATGCTCAACTCACCAGTCAAGTTGCCAAAGCTATCTGTAAAGATTCTGATACTCTAGAAATTTTACGTGTGTGTGCTACCAGAGTCTTAGAACGTTTGGGAGCAACTCGTTTTTTGCTACTCGATCTAGATACAGATAGAGATAGATATAATATATTATACCAAAACTCACATAAAAATCGGAGAAATTTAATACTATCTCTTGATGCTCTTAAAGAATTAGATTGGCAATTACTACAGCATTCATCAGAGGCAGTGGGAATTGAAGATGCTGAGGAAGATTTAAAATTTTATAATTGGCGGTCTGAGTTAGTAGAAAATGGAGTGCATTCTTTTCTCATTAGTAACTGTACTCAAGGTCATGTACCAGAATCTCTTTTACTTGTTACCACTGAAACTCCTCGCTATTGGACATCTCAAGAGAAGGAACTACTGCAAGCAGTGAGCCAACAGATTGGTGTCATTGTTCGTCAATGGCGACTGCATCATGTCACCGAACAGCAAGAAAAAATATTACGTAGTTTTCAGCAATGCTTTCGACTGTTGGAACGAACTCAGACTTCCATCCCTCAACTTGCTGACCAATCTTATCAGTTTGAACGGGCTGCACTCGAACAAATAGCTTTTGTTCTTGGCTGTCCTCTGGCATTACTGTTGTCATGGACAGCCGAACAAGATATGGCAGAAGTGATACCAGGAGTCATGGCTGACAGTCAATTTGAAATTAACACCGATGTCAAGATTCCTATTCAAACCGAACCTATTATTTATTGGGCATTTGCCACAGATGGTTTATTAGCCATCAAAGTAGACGATTTACCCGAACAAACAAAAAAATGGCTTAACGCTACTGGTATCGGTCAAGTTTTAGTCATGGCTTTACGCACTAGCCCAGACTACCAACCCACAGGTGTTGTGTTAATAGCAGATCGTGCAGAACGTCAGTGGTCAGAACAAAGCCTAACTGCTTTAGAATCGTTGATTTGTCAGTTTGCTTGGTCGCGTTGGCATTTGCAAATTACGCAAATTCTCCAATCCACAACGAACAATCTTCAACAATTAAATTGGTATAAGCACCGTCGTTTGGAGGAAATGCAAAGAACGCTTGTACTTTTACTTAGCCAAATGCACGATTTGGGCGTTCCCACAAACGAACTCACTCACACGCGCCATCTACAGTTACTGCGTCAGATGGAAACGATCGCTAACTCAATGACAGGAATGCTCAAATTCGAGCAGTGGCAAGTGTGTGTTAGTCAGGAAACCGTGCCAATAGCTAGTTTACTCAAGCGATCGCTCGAACGAGTCGAACTCTTGCTCAAACAACAAAAGTTGTGGGTAGGAGTGCATGGATTAGGACAACCAATAGACAGCACAGAAAAAACTTATTCTACTTTATATAACTCTTCTGACGGGTCGAAAACCCAAGCCATGACAGTTGTTGGCGACATAGTAAAAATTGAATTAGTTTTATATGAATTGTTAATGAATGCTTGTCGCCGCTCAGTAGGTGGTGGGAGAATTGACATTTGGTGTCGCCGCATGGACGAGCAGTTGCTTGAGGTATCGGTGACAGATAATGGTGTTATTGAAGCTCAACTTTTAGAACAATTACATCAAGATGCACCCAAAAAAGTGCTATCACTCTCCAGTCTTAGTCAACCACCGGGGTTGCACTTGTTAATCTGTCAAAACCTCATGCAACTGATGGGAGGGGAATTGCATTTTTATCAGTTACCAGATGGCCGGGTTGTCAGCCGATTGTTATTGCCTTTGACTAGTTAGCTTACACCTTGGTGCATTATATCAAAGAGTTTAGGAACCGCAGCCTGTAGCAGCCCGTAGCAGATAGTGTATGCTTCATCAGGATAACAATTGCTGTATTTTCATACCATGCTTTTGTAACAAATGCGGTTATAATATACATCCAAATCTCAGAAATCACATTCAAATCAGCACCGTATTTATATGGCACGTGCTCGTTCTAAATCGGACTTGCCTACAAAAATCTGTCCGGTATGTCAGCGACCTTTCACTTGGCGCAAGAAATGGGCTGATTGCTGGGATGAAGTCAAATACTGCTCGGAAAGATGCCGTCGTCGTCGTTCTGAGGCTAGCGACTAGGGACTGGCGATTAGGGACTGGGGACAAGGAGGATAAAGGGAAAGTATTAATAACCAATTCCCCAATCGCCAATCGCCAATCGCCAATCACCAATCGCCAATCGCCAAATTAAATAACCGCAAAGGCACGGAGTAAATAAGTAAACAGATGGATATACAGGTGCAACCTAAATTAATTATTCATGGAGGGGCTGGAGCTTCTCTCAAAGGGAAAGGAGGATTAGAAGTAGTGCGCCGATCGCTCCATAAAATAGTGGAGGAAGTTTATGCTCTCCTCCTGTCTGGAGAAAGTGCTAAAGAAGTCGTCGTTAAAGGTTGTCAACTATTGGAAGATGAACCTCGCTTTAATGCTGGAACTGGTTCTGTGTTGCAATCAGATGGTCAGATCCGTATGAGTGCTTCTCTTATGGATGGTGCTTGCCAAAGTTTTAGTGGAGTGATTAATATCTCGCGAGTCAAAAATCCTATTGATTTGGCTCTTGCTCTCCAAAGCTCTCCCGATCGCGTGTTATCTGATTACGGTGCTGCTGAATTAGCACGAGAATTACAAGTTCCAAGCTATAACGGCTTAACTGAATTGCGGTTACAAGAATGGATACAGGAACGTCAAGATAATTTTAAAAGGGCAATGGCTGGGGTCATTGCTGAAGAAGAATTGCTAGAAACAAGCAGTGCTCGACGCGGTACGATTGGAGTAGTCGCTTTAGATACTCATGGAAAACTAGCAGTAGGTACTTCCACGGGGGGCAAAGGGTTTGAGCGTATTGGGCGCGTCAGCGATTCTGCTATGCCCGCAGGCAATTACGCCACAAAATTTGCTGCTGTTAGTTGTACTGGTATTGGAGAAGATATTATGGACGAGTGTTTAGCACCACGGATTGTAGTACGTGTCACAGATGGAATGTCACTTTCTGAAGCAATGCAGCGCTCCTTTACAGAAGCAAGCAAAAACCACCGAGATTTTGGAGCGATCGCTATTGATGCGAGTGGGACAATAGCTTGGGGAAAAACCTGCCCCACTCTTCTAGCTGCATTTCATAACGGTGAGAAGATTAGCGATACTTTGGAAACACCCGAAGGTACGGAAGTAGGCGGTTGTTAAAAATTATGAATGATGAATGATGAATTATGAAACCTTTCATTCATCATTCATCATTTATCATTCATCATTTTTCAAGCGCCAGCCTGGTTTTTCTACTTGACGAGCACGGGCAATAACTAGACAATCATCAGGGACATCTTTTGTCACAGCAGAACCAGCTGCTATGTAAACATCATTACCTATTGATAAAGGAGCGACTAAAACGCTGTTTGCTCCGGTTTTTGTGCGATCGCCAATTGTGGTTGGATGTTTCTTTACTCCGTCGTAATTGGCAGTAATTGTTCCCGCACCAATATTGACTTTGGTTCCTGCCGTAGTATCACCTAAGTATGATAGGTGAGCTGCATTAGATTGGTCGCCTAGCTTGGTATTTTTTAGTTCTACAAAATTTCCGATTCGGCACTTAGCACCGACAACAACATGACCGCGTAAGTGAGCGAAAGGACCGATTGTGGTTCCTGAATGTACGATACTGTTTGTAACAACAGAATATTGTACGGTAACATTTTCACCGATTTGACTATTTTCAATTAAACTACCCGGTCCAATGCGACTTCCCGTTTGAATAACTGTACTACCTCTTAGATGAGTTTGAGGTTCAATAATGACATCTGGTTGTAATTCTACGGTGTCATCGATTGTAATACTGGTAGGATCTAGAAGAGTGACACCAGCTAACATCCATTTTTCTTTAATTCGCCTTTGTAAAATTTCGTATGCTATAGCAAGTTGCAGGCGATCGTTAATACCAAGAATTTCTCGATAATCTTCTAAATCCACTGCCATCACTGGCTCAATCTGGCTAACCGCATCAGTGAGGTAGTACTCTTTCTGAGCATTATTTGCTTGTAGATGAGGCAAAATTTTAGCTAAATCCTGCCATCTGAAGCAGTAAATTCCGGCATTAATACGCTTGTTCTCTTTTTGCTCTAGCGTGCAATCCTTATCCTCAATAATTTGTTGAACTATATTTTCACTATTACAAAAAACCCGTCCGTAACCCTTGGGATTATCTACTTTTGCTGTCAAGATAGTGGCAGCGTTTTGATTTTTGGTATGAGTTTCTAGCAAATTTGTGAGGGTTTCTGGACGTAGCAATGGTACATCGCCATATAGTACTAATAGGTCTCCAGTGTAACCTTCTAAATAAGGCAATAACTGCTGAACTGCATGACCTGTCCCTAGTTGTTCTGTTTGTTCCACAAACTCCAAACTTGAAATTGGCTGTAGGGCTGCTTTGACTTCTTCTGCTTGATACCCCACAATAACCATCTGCCGACTCGGCGAAAGCGGTTTGACACTCTCAATAACTTGTTCGATAAGCGATCGCCCGCCTAGGGAATGTAAAACTTTAGGCAAGCTGGATTTCATGCGCGTTCCACGTCCGGCTGCCAAAATTGCTACAACTACCATAATGATTGTGAATTGCTTTGACTGATTACTTAATCGAGTCTAAACTCGATTAACACCAGGTTACGCATTTTAAGACTAGCAATTCTTGCAATAAATCGCGACAAACTCCTCAAACTGCTTCATTAGTTCGGGATTTCGCCAACCCTTGTCGGTTTCCTCTGCCATCACTTTGATAGCTTCTTCAGGGGTAAGTGCTTTTTTATAAGATCTTTCGCTGGTTAAAGCATCAAAAATATCAATAATTTGAAAGACTTGTGCTATGCGGGGAATTTGTTCGCCCACAAGCCCATCAGGGTAACCCGACCCATCCCATCGTTCGTGGTGATGTCTGATAAGAGGGATCACACCTCGCATACTGCGTAGCGGTTGGCAAATCTTTTCTCCAATTAAAACGTGCTGCTTCATGATTGTCCATTCGTCAGGAGTCAGTTTTCCCTGTTTCAGCAGTACGCAATCGGGAATACCCACCTTGCCAATATCATGAAGATAGCCGCCCCACATCAAATCTCGAATTTGATTGCGTGTTAAACCCAGGTACTCACCAAAAGCTTGACCCAAATTCATTAACCGTTCGCAGTGATCTCCTGTGTTGGGGTCGCGACTCTCAATGGCTCTAGCAATGGAAAACAGAACTTGTTCGGCGTGGTCTAAATCTTCATTTAATCGCTTTTGTTGTACGAGAGACTTGACACGAGCTGCTAGTTCTAGGCGATCGAAGGGTTTGGTTAAAAAATCGTCTGCACCTACCTCAATTCCTCGAATACGCGATCGCCTGTCATTTAACGCCGTAATAAAAATCACTGGTATGAGCCTAGTTAACTCTTCCTGTTTGAGCACCTGGCAAACTTCAAATCCATCCATCCCTGGCATCATTACATCTAATAGAATCAGGTCTGGTTGTTTTTGCGTTACCAGTTCTATGGCAATACAACCACTATCTGCTTCTATCACTTCGTAGCCTTCCATAGCTAAAAGAGCAACAGCCGTCATCCGACTAGCAGCATGGTCATCAACTACTAAAACTTTCGGTGCATCCAGCTCGCTACCATTCACTGTCCAACATGCGGTTTGTACTGTTCTAGATATTAATAAATTAGATATAGAATTTACACGAGAGTTTACCCAAGAAGCAGGGCTTTCTGGATCGACAAGCTTGATTTCTTTTACAGATGAGATCGACGCATCATCCTTATTTTGCAAAGATGATGTATTATTTGTAACTCCAGTATTATTAACTGGGTTGGACAAGTCTGACTCACTAACAATTCCTTGGGTAGAGCCTGTAAACTTGGATTTCCATTGAACCACAAGGGTACTCCAATTTCAAAATAGTTGACAGTGATGGCTATTAAAAGCAAGTTTACTTTTTATCATCATTTTTATGCTAGCAAAACACGTTTTTTCTTATGAATAGCATAAATATTTCACTTTTTTAAGATATTAGAAATGATGTTATATTCATTCATCTCTATCTCTCCAGTATGAGCAATTTCTGGTTGAGTTAAATCGGGTTTTTTACGGAGATTTTTTAGCATAGTCTTATAAAGAAGAATGTTCCCTTGTTTGCGCTCTCTATTAAAATTCAGTATTGATAATTTAAAGATTTACCTTCAAAGTAAGTATTTACGCATTTTTGTCGTCTACTTTACAATAACTACAAAACTATTGTCATTTTTATTACTTTTCAAGTGACATTAACAAATTTTTTAGTATATTAGGCTACAAAAATTTTTATATAACTAAGCTCATCCTCCTATAGTAATAAATTTTACACTATTTCTCTAAATTTTTAGATAGCCATCTTTTTCGCCAATGGGATGTAGGTTCTAGAAAAGAGGCTTGTTGCTCTTGTTGCCGTCGTTTTAAAATGACATCACCCGAATCGTTCAGTTGTGGATCTCGGTAGGGGATAGCTGCACGAGTTAATAAATGTTCTTCTTCTGCTTGGGACAGAGGAGGGAGAGGGGACTCCTTGTCTTTCAAATGGGCTGCAACAGTACCGGGTGTTCGCCTCCCAACGGGGGATGTGGAACCGATTTCTAGTCCTACGGCTTTAAGTGCAGTTCTTACAGCAGCAGCACAAGAGTAGGTTGCAAGTAAACCGTTCAAATCTAAGCAAAGGGAAAGTTGCTCAATAAATTCAACAGTCCACAACTGCGGACAGTGAGGAGGAGAAAATGGATCGAGAAAAATAGCATCAGCTTGAAACCCAGATTGATTCACAAGTTGAATTGTGCCTCTAGCATCACCAATTAGGAGCTTTGCTGTCAGATAATCTCGGACAACTTGATGTTCGCAAGCCAACTGAGCGAGAATTCGAGTGTACTCATATCCCCAATTGTCATATAAATTATGCGCGATCGCTGCTTGCGGTACGGCAGCATTGAGTTCTAAACCAATAACTTCCACATGACACTTGGGGTTAACTTCCCAAATAGTTTGTAAAGCTGCTGCTGTGTTATATCCCAATCCATAACAAACATCCAAAAGCCGCAAGTGGGATTTACTTGCAGCAAAAGCAAGTTGCGTTGGCACTGAGAATTTAAGAAAACTCTCTTGACGAGCTCCATAGTGACTGTGGAACAATTCGCCAAATTCTTGTGAAAAGAAGGTAAATGAACCATCTGCCGTTGATTCTGGTGTAAAGTTATCTCTCATTTTGTAAGTAACTGGACTAGAATGGATACACTCATAAAAATTGGGCATGGGGCATAGGGCAAAGCAAAAACATTATTGAAATTAATTATGTCCAACAACTGAGACAATGTTTGTAAATTACTTTAAAAACATCCTCTTAAATAGCTAATAGGTATCTTCAGACATCGATTATGCATTACCCGAAGTCTTGGTAGGAGCACGGCGGCAAGAGCGCCCCTACATCTTTTCTACTAAATGTCTAATAACTAATGGTACAAATAGCAACTAGCAATTAGCTAATCAACTTTATGAGCGATAAACATTTCGTTATTTCTTGTGAATGGTTGTTAGAACATCTTGAAGATCCACAAGTTGTTATAGTGGATTGTCGCTTTTCTCTTGCCGATCCGCAACTAGGACAGCAACAGTACAAAAAGTGTCATATCAAAGGGTCATACTACTTAGACTTAAATCTAGATCTTTCTAGCCCTGTTGGAAAACATGGAGGCAGGCATCCTTTACCAGACCCCCATGAATTAGCGCAAAAATTATCAAAAATTGGAGTCAATTCCCAAGGAACTCTTGCGATCGCCTATGATGATTCTCATTACGCCTTTGCTTCTCGATTTTGGTGGTTGTTGCGCTACCTCGGACATGAAAAAGTAGCGGTACTCAATGGGGGTTTTGCTGCATGGCAAAAAGTTGGTTATCCTGTAACGAATGTTGTGCCAGAATACAAAGTATCAAGGGAACTTACTTTTATACCTAATATTCAACCAAACATGGTAGTAGATTTTGCTACTCTGAAAGAGCGAAAAGATTTACAAGACGTTGTGTTGGTTGATTCGCGAGAAACAGAGCGTTACTTAGGAATTAGAGAACCAATTGATAAAATGGCCGGACATATTCCTGGTGCAGTCAATTATCCTTGGCAAGAAGTCACGGACTCTACAGGGTATTTATTGCCAAGTGTAGAGCAACGACATCGCTGGTCTGATGTTGAGAATGCCAAGGAAATTTTGGTTTATTGCGGTTCTGGAGTAACTGCTTGTGTTAACTTACTATCGCTGGAATTAGCAGGCATCCACACAGGAAAACTTTATGCTGGCAGTTGGAGTGATTGGATTAGTTATCTGGGGATTGGGGATTAGGGACTGGGGATTGGGGACTGGTCACTGGTCACTGGTGAGTCCAGTCCTGCAGGCGGGTTTCCCGCCGTAGGGACCTGGCGAACCCGGAGGGTCACTGGTCACTGGTCACTGATTTAAAATCTCCCCAATTCCAAATTGTAATTAATAGTAAAAAACCAGCCGTCAAAATCAATGTTGCCATCGGTGGAACCTCCTAAATTTACACCCCCCTGTAAACTTAGATATGTATAATTAGATACATTATAATTTAAGTGACCGTAGATTCGATGGTATTCGTCTTGTCTGTCGCGACGGGTAAAGTCTGACAAACTAAATTGGTAGTTCAAACCCACTTGAAGTGTTTTTTGCCAATAGTAGTTTAAAGAGAGCCACAGGGTATTGGAGATGCGATCGCGATTATCGAGATCGCTTGGAGGGTTAGTAAAACTGGCTCGCAGTTCATAAAACGTATCTAGCATTAATTTAGGCGTGAGGGGATCTCGTCTCCCAAAAGATAATTGAACGGAATTTTCGTTAAGGAAGCGGTCTCCTGCACTATAAAAACTGCCATTCCGGGCGTAGAAAAACTGTTGATTGCTCCAGCCCAGTTCTCCATACATTCGTGGGGATAGCTGCTGGTAAACGCTAGCATTGAATCTTATTTGGTTATAGTTATATTTAGATTGGTCTAAATAACGGATTATATTGCCATCAATTGACGCATTTAAATAAGTTTTAGAACCAAGGCGCAGAGGAGCAGAAGCTAGAGATAAACCTGTATAGAATAAACCATCTTGTTTTGGGTCTATCTCTGAGGAAAAAATATTACTGGTTTGAAAGTAGCCAACGCGAGCAAATAGGAAGCCTACTGGTTTTGGTTGAATGGTTGGCTTTGCTTGGGGTGGAGGAGGTAGTTGCTCCAGTGGTTTTTCCCGAGCCAAGATTATACCTAATTCTCCATGATTACCTTCAGGTTGTTGATTTTTTTTCAGTAGTTGCTGTAGTCTTTCGAGTCGTTGTTTGCGTTCTATTTCTGGCGATTGCAGGCGTTGCTCTATCTGCGGTGCATTGGGTGGGTTTGTCAAATTACCCGGTTGCCCTTCTAACTGAGGATTTTCAAGCTGAGGAGGGGTTTGTGTATTGGGAGGAGGTTCTTGAGGGGGCGTCTGTGGTACAGGTGCGGGTTGTGGTTGTTCTACAGGTGTTGGCAGTTGGTTTGGATCTGCCTGTGCCTGTAGGTTTGAATCTAAAAAATGACTACAATGAAGAACGCAAAGTTCAGTATTTCCCTCTGTTGAGCGCGGAAATTCTTGAAGCACCAGGTTTTTTGTAATTTCTTTATGAAAACTTTGTAATTGTTCCTGTGTTGGGGGTTGCTCACTGGTGTCGTAATTAGAATCAGTTATGCGTATGCGTCCTAAAAATGGTATCTTTAATATTGGTTCATGATTCTCGTCTTGGGAATGAGGATTGGCAGCCCACGCCGCATCTACTTTGATGAAACAACACCAGGTTGTACTACTGGCTAGTAGAATCAGAAAGAATAAGTTTTTCCAGCCATTGGGTTGCATACGAAATCTTTTTTAGCAAAATTAGACCTAAATATGCACTTAAAGTTCTGTGGAGATATAATAACTTCTCCTCTGAAACTTCAGTAATAGTGGGTGATAACGATTACCTATCGAGTCATCAGAAACTATGAATTTTACAGTATACCATTTAAGATTGTTTTTTTCTTAAAAAAACTTAATAATTTTCTAATGGTATTTACACGTACTTCATAAAATCTAGATGGTTCATTAGATTTAAGCAAATTTACGGAAAATTATTGCTATAACAGATTACAGGTTGAAAAGCTTACATTAAAATTCATTCTTATTGGTTTGGTTCAGTATAAATATTCGAGGCTCCAAACGATGTTACGCAAGTTTTATATACTCCTGGCGATTAGTCTCATAGAAGTTGTCGTACTGCCTTTGCCGAATCGGGCGAGTGCAGCCACTCCTCTAACTCAGGCAGTCATTCAAGAACTTCGCAATTTGGTACAGATCATGCCCCAGAATCGACCGAAGCGTCAAGCACGTCGATCCGATGCCATGACGCCTGGTGATGGGTTATCTACAGGAAGATCTTCTTTAGCAGATTTGCGTTTCAACGATGGCTCTTTAGCTCGGATAGGTGAACAAGCTGTATTTCGCTTCTTACCAAGAACGCGAAATTTGAGCCTCAACAATGGAACTGTAGTGTTACTGATTCCACCAGGAAAAGGTCAAACTCGGATAAAAACTCCAAATGCAGCAGCAGCAATTCGCGGTTCAGCATTATTTGTACGTTACGATCCGATCGCTGACACCACAATTGTTGGTGCATTGACAACTAGCGGCATTGAAGTCATTCCTGATAAAGATCCTTCTCAACGAAAAGCCCTTGACGCGGGGCAATTGATAGTTATTGTCAAGGGCAAATTTCAAGGTTTGTATGATTTTGATTTAAGAACTTTTTATGATACGAGCGATTTAGTTCGAGGGCTAGATTTACCCATGAAAACAGGCGTACCAAGCGCCGATCCAGCGATCGCTAGCGTTCAAGCAGAAACTGCTGCTGCTCTTTCAGCACAGCAACCAGTCGTTGGTGAAGGGGTTGTGGAAAATCCTGCTTTCTTAAGGTCAAACACTGCTTCTACAGATCCACTTAATAACGTTAGTAGAGATAATGCTCCTGTTGGTACTTTCATCGAAACAGGACAAGTTGTATCTAATAATGATGAGCGATCGAATGGTAGAAATGGTAGAGATCCTGGTACAACTAACCCATCGGGTGTCGGCACAACTAACCCATCGGGTGTTGGCACAACAAATCCATCGGGTGTCGGTACAACAAATCCATCGGGTGTCGGTACAACAAATCCATCAGGTGTCGGTACAACAAATCCATCAGGTGTCGGCACAACTAACCCATCGGGTGTCGGTATAACTCCAACAACTCCAACAACTCCAACAACTCCAGCCACTCCTTCCAATCCAGCACCAACTAATCCGACCGGACCTACCTCGTCTCAACCACAACAACCTGCGCCATCACAACCACCAGTATCACCAGTACCCGCACCAGCACCCGCACCTGTTACACCGCCAGTGACACAACAACCAACGACGCCGACGCCCGCACCCGCGCCCGCACCTGTTACACCGCCAGTGACACAACAACCAACGACGCCGACGCCCGCACCCGCGCCCGCACCTGTTACACCGCCAGTGACACAACAACCAACGACGCCGACGCCAGCAACACCAGCACCAGCACCTGTTACACCGCCAGTGACACAACAACCAACGACGCCGACGCCAGCAGCACCAGCACCAGCACCCGCGCCTGCGCCCGCACCTGTTACACCGCCAGTGACACAACAACCAACGACGCCGACGCCAGCAACACCAGCACCAGCACCCGCGCCTGCGCCCGCACCTGTTACACCACCAGTGACACAACAACCAACGACGCCGACGCCAGCAACACCCGCGCCAGCACCCGCACCCGCACCTCTAGCACCTACAGCAGCACCTGTAGCACCTAGTCCATCGGTCATACAACAACCTACGCCATCGCCTGTGAACCAACCAGGGAAAACTTCCATGAGACCGCCCACTTAAAATTCACTAGCTTTGAAAGAATTTCGGATACCAGGATGCATCAAAGCAAGCAACGAGTTGTAAGGATTGGGCATAGTACCCAATCCCTAATCCCCAATCCCCAATCCCCAATCCCCAATCCCCAATCCCTAATCCCTAATCTTGACAGTTGATTGAGAACTCTCATCAGATATTCCTGACCAAGGTGTAGTCGGGTTGTCTGAATCTTCTAGATAAAGGGTATCTGTGGGTAATTCTTCTGGCGACCAAGTTGGTGTTCTCTCAGTTACTTGTACCTCTTCTAATGCCTTCAGCGCCTCAGATGCCGATTGGTAGCGTTGTTGAAAATCTTCGCGCACCATTTTACTGAGAAAATTTGCTAATGAAACGTTAACTTGTGCCTTATCAACCCAAATTACCTCTCCATTTGCATCTCGATTAAGCTCGTGAGGAGCCATACCTGTTAGGGCTTTAATCCCAATCATGCCAACTGCATAAATATCACTGCTGTATTGAGGACGCCCGTAACACTGCTCGCTTGGTGCGTAACCTTTAGTTCCAATACCAATGGTAAAGGCTGTTTGCTCGGAGCTATCAAGCAATTGGGTAGTCATTTCCTTGACAGCTCCAAAGTCAATCAAGACTAATTTACCATCTGAATTGCGTCGAATAATATTACTGGGTTTGATATCTCGATGAATGACATGATATCCATGGACAAAGGTTAATGTTTGCAATAAATCTCGCAAAAGATTAACAACAGGTACTTCATGAAGAGGTCTACCGCTCACTAATTCCTGACTGAGAGCATGACCTTCTATGTATTCTTGAATTAGATAAAATTCTTCTTCCTCTTCAAAATAAGCTAACAACTTTGGTATTTGTTCGTGATCTCCCAATTTTTGAAGAGTTTGGGCTTCTGAATTGAATAAACGTCTAGCAATTGCTAACTGTTCTAATTTGCTATTCGCTGGTTTGAGTTGCTTGACAACACATTGAGGATTGCCGGGAAGTTTAATATCTTCAGCAATATAAGTTTCGCTGAATCCTCCTGCACCTAAAACTTTGATAATTTTATAGCGAGCATCCAGAATTTTTCCTGAGATTGCCATCTCTCGTTCGTGGAGCAAGTCTTTTAAGTCTTCTTGCTGACTGAGAATTTCTTGTACAACCCGGTGAGAAGAATATCTCCGGAAAATATCTACCAATTGGCTTCTTCTAGCAATTTCCTTTGCAAATTCGGTTCCTAAATAGAAAAATCCAATAGATATAATTCCTATGACGGGTATGGCTGTGGGTAAAATAAGTAGCCCAGACACAAAGCTTACATAACTAATTCCTCCCCAAATTATGGCAATACCAAGACTGGAAAAAAACCTCACTACGCCTTTCTGTTTCCAAGAAATAAGTGCAGCAGATCCACCTAATAAACAAAGCACAAACAAACCGCGTCCTTCAGGGCTAGGAATTGCTTGTGCGATCGCTTTATTTTCCATTAGAGTTGCGATCGCATTTGCATGAATTTCTACCCCTGCCATTTTTTCGGGTTGCAACAAATCTCTAGCTGCTGCTGCCGGATGATAGTCATTTGCCAGCTGAGCTGTCGCTCCTATAAGGACGATTTTATCTTCAAAAAACTTTCCTTGCTGTAAATAACTATTCCAGTTTTTTGGGTCTAATACAAACCAAAAGGGAATTTGCTCGAATGTCCCAGGTGGTCCGTAATAATGTATGCGCTCGCCCTTTGGTGAAGGATAATTCACTTGAGATGCTCTCAAAACAGCTTCATCAAAGGAAAGAACTTTCTCAGTTAAAGTATCACCATTTCCTAAAAACTTAGAAAACTCGTTAGCCAATTTGTGAACTTTACCGTTTATTTCCACAGGAAAATTCACCGAACCGACTCCTACAGATCCCACTTGAAACATCTGTTGGGGTTGAGTCAGTTGCATAAACGAGCCTTGATGCGTCTCAAAATTTTCGTATAGCGCTGCTAATGTAACCTTGCTACCATAAAATTGCAAAGCTTGTTGCAAATTTCGATCGTCATCCACACCGTAAGAACTTGGCGTATCAAAAACTACATCTACAGCTACAGAGCGTGCGCCAGCTTGTACTAATTTTTCAATGACTTGAGCGTATGCAGTCCGTTTAAAAGGAAAAGATCTCAGTGGTTCTAAGTAAGAAAATTCTTGGGGATTAGTTTTATAGTACTGTTCGCCAATAGAGATAGACTGTTCGTCGATCGCCAGAATTACAATGTTTTTTGGAGGAATTACCGAGCCTCGTATCAAATAGAACAGGCTTTGCGCCTGGTTTTCCACGTACTCAGTTAAATTAGTATTAAAAGCTGAAAGCAACGCCGCACCAACCACCGAAGTACCAGCCAACAGGTGACCCAAAAGAGCCAACAGTTTCGAGCGACGGACTGCCAAAGTCGAAGTTGCTTTTGTCAGGCGTGATAACGGTCGATTGGCAGCCTCGACGTATTGCTTGGTTGTGGATTGAGGTTCTTCTGCCATGTAAAGAATGCTGGTTAATTTACGTATAACATCAAGCTCTTAGTTTTTGCACCGTATTTGCACCCCCGAACACTGCTGTTTTTTTGCTTCAAAGCAGCCAGCGATCGCTACTAAGTTACTCTATACGGAATCATACTTCGCTGTAAATAAGAAAAATCTTACAAGTATTTGTTTGGAAAGCGTATAAGGGATTTCCAAGAAATAAATTATCCATCTTGTGAGACCCAGAGCAGCGCCCCTATCTCAAGCGCGGAGACGCACTCGCGTTCGGAGTTCGCCCTATCTCCTTACGGAGACGCTTCGCGAACGGGTTCCCAGAGTTGAGGCGACTGCGGAGGGTTCCCCCCGAGTCCCGCAAGTGGCGTGCGACTGCGGAGCGTCCTTGCCCGTCCCATACTAGTGGCGGGCGGGACGCCCGCACCACAAGAGGAGGGTTTCAACAATCGTGTAGGACTAGCAAGCGGCTCCTATATTTTAACTTTTATGACAAAAACTATAAATCCCGTCTTGTAAATACCTTCAGAACCAGCATATTTCATACCTCTTTGGGAGTAAACTTAACAGGTATAGAGCAAATAATGCTGCTATACCATCTATTTTATTGGTAAATTTTAGATTGCGGGTTTTCCTGAGTCTACTTGTGTAAAAAGGTTAGTACTAAGATCGCTAAGGAGCATACCTAAGTCGAATGTTCAGCAAATTTTCTGATATGCGAGAGGTTAAATAAAAGCTATATATGACAATATATTTTATAGATATTAGCAAGATAGCCATTTTATAATTGCTATAATCTATTGTTCAATCTAAATTCTTTTATATTATTAGGTGTAACTTTACTATGGGTTCCCCGATGAATCGTCTGTCTATATTTGTAGACGGAAACAATATGTTCTATGCTCAGCAAAAAAATGGGTGGTTTTTTGACCCAAGGCGGGTATTGGAATATTTTAAAAACGAACACTCAGAAACAACGTTAATTAATGCGTTCTGGTACACGGGCTTAAAAGATCCGCAGGATCAGCGAGGATTCAGAGACGCTTTAATTAGTTTGGGATATACAGTCAGAACTAAGATTTTAAAAGAATATTATGATGATTCCTCTGGTCGTTACTCGCAAAAAGCGAATTTAGATATAGAAATTGTAGTAGATATGTTTAATACAGTCGATCAGTATGACAGAGTAGTATTATTTAGTGGAGATGGGGATTTTGAAAGAGCTATTGAGCTATTACGTTCTAAAAACACTCATATTACAGTAGTATCCACAGAAGGAATGATAGCTAGAGAATTACGTAATGCTACCGATCGCTATATAGATTTAAATGATATTCGAGACTTGATAGAAAAAGTAGATGCTTAATATTTATTAACATACGTTAAGTAGCAGAAAAAGTAAGAAAGACGGTATTTTAAGCCTCAAGGAAAAACTTAACAATAAGTAGCAAATGAAAAACCAATCAGAACGAATTATCATTTTCGACACTACACTCCGAGATGGGGAGCAATGTCCGGGTGCAACTCTGAACATAGATGAAAAACTGGCCATTGCCAAACAACTCGCTCGTTTGGGTGTAGATATTATTGAAGCTGGGTTTGCCTTTGCTAGCCCTGGAGATTTTGAAGCAGTGAGCAAGATTGCTCAAACAGTAGGAACAGAAGATGGTCCCGTTATTTGCAGTTTGGCAAGAGCGCGGCATGATGATATCAAGTCAGCAGCAGAAGCTATCAAACCTGCTGTCAAAGGTAGAATTCATACCTTTATTGCCACAAGTGATATTCATCTTAAGTACAAACTGAAAAAAAATAAAGCAGAAGTCTTGGTAATCGCTGAAGAAATGGTAGCTTATGCTAAGAGCTTCACAGATGATGTAGAATTTTCTCCAGAAGACGCGGGACGTTCAGACCCGGAATTTCTTTATCAAGTGTTAGAACGGGCGATCGCAGCAGGAGCAACTACAGTTAATATTCCTGACACCGTAGGTTATACAACTCCTAGCGAATTTGGTTCTCTCATCAAGGGAATTAAAGATAATGTTCCCAACATAGATAAAGCTATTATTTCCGTTCACGGGCATGACGATTTGGGTTTAGCAGTCGCCAACTTTTTAGAAGCGGTGAAAAATGGTGCGAGACAGTTAGAATGTACCATCAACGGTATTGGCGAACGTGCGGGAAATGCAGCACTAGAAGAATTAGTCATGGCATTGCACGTCCGGAGACAGTACTTTAACCCATTCTTAGGGCGATCGGTTGAATCAGAAGAACCGTTAACAAATATTGACACGAGACAAATTTACAAAACATCACGCTTAGTATCCAATTTGACAGGGATGCTAGTTCAACCCAATAAAGCCATAGTAGGAGCAAATGCTTTTGCCCACGAATCTGGAATTCACCAAGATGGGGTATTAAAAAACAAGCTCACCTACGAAATTATGGATGCCCAATTAATTGGATTGACACAAAATCAAATTGTCTTGGGCAAACATTCAGGAAGAAATGCTTTCCGCACTCGTTTGAGAGAATTGGGTTACGAACTCACAGAAACTGAATTGAATAAGGCATTTGTTCGCTTTAAAGAGATAGCGGATAAAAAGAAAGAAATTACAGATTGGGATTTAGAAGCTATTGTAAATGATGAAATTCAACAAGCTCCCGATTTATTCCGTTTAGAACTCGTACAAGTTTCTTGCGGTAGCAATGCTCGTCCCACAGCAACAGTGACTATACGCACTCCAGAAGGAGAAGAATTGATGGATGCTGCCATTGGTACGGGACCTGTGGATGCAGTTTATAAAGCAATTAATCGTGTTGTCAACGTACCGAATAAGTTGATTGAGTTCTCCGTACAATCAGTAACTGCTGGTATCGATGCACTTGGGGAAGTCACCATTCGTCTTAAATATGAAAACAGAGTTTTCTCAGGTCATGCGGCTAATACGGATATCATCGTAGCGTCAGCGCAAGCTTACGTAAATGCCCTGAATCGATTGTTCGCAGCTTTGCAAATTAAACAACAACAGCAAACTGTTGTGAATAATTAGTATTTATGGGTTTAGGGAGTATTTGAATTTTGTTAAAATCCTATGCGAATAGAATTCGCGGCTATACAAACAAAGTCCGCCTTCGCGGACTCTCCCTGTTTCTCTCGTCTCTCGTTCCCAGCTAGAAGCTGGGAATGCAGACAGCGAGGCTCTGCCTCGCGTGTAGGTTAAATCAGGAGGCGGCGGCGGAGCCTCTGAGAAGGCATTCCCAGACGGAGCCACCGGATCGAGGTGAGAAATCAAAGCCATCATTCGCGACTCTGTATTCTCAAAGAAGTTGAGGGTTAAGCTACTCTTAAGCGCTCGAAAAAGTCTACCCAAACCTACCCACAAGTGAATAAAGCTTGAAAGACCGGAGGAATAGCGGTCAATTCCTCCTCCCCTGAAGGAGTTACCAGCCCCACTATCAAGGTTGGCATAACACTACAAAATAGCATGATATGTATCACGACCTTGTTCGGGAAGCACAATTAGCTGTTGATTGATAACATCAGATTGTAAACCTAATTCTTCAAGTGGAATTAAGCCAAGAAGCGGATCTTCCCCTCCTGGCAATTCTGTGCAGGTAAATTCGCCCTTTCGACCTTCTACAGTCAAACTTACACGTTTGAAAAGCTTAGTTTTACAGATACCTGTGGGAGTTTTGACATCAATTTCTCCTGCCAAAGGTAAACCTAACTGAGTAATCATATCTGTAGGTAAGCAAAGACGTGTTGCTCCAGTATCAACCAAAACATTATTAAGAGTTACAGAACGAATTTCCTCTTGAGAAATAAAACCGCGCTCTGCCAAAATTTCATCTACTAGATTTGTAACAATAATTGTAGTTGTAATTATTCCCATGTTGCGCGTATCTGTTTTTGACATGGTTAATTCCTTCAATAGCATCCCTTTATGTTAGTTAAAGATATGGGGATAATTTCATGACTGTGTATCACTTAAACTCCTTTGGAATGACTTCAAACAACTCACCCATTCCACACCCAAAAAAATCACATAAAACAGCTAAAGTATCGGTATCATAGCGCTTTGCAATGTTCTCGCACAATCCTCTAATAGCTGCATTTGTAAGCCCTGTTGCCTGAGCTAATGCAGATCTCGTCATGCCTTGAGCATCAATTAAATCTTGCAAGCGGCAACGAATTTTTACCTTCGACTGCTGCACAGCTCTTCTTTCGTCTCTTTTTGTAAATTTGGGTGGAACGGGAGGGTTCATTAGTACTGCTGTCATACAAAAATCCTTCGTTCCTATTGTCGATTACTAATTTAACATTTTTCTTGATTAATGGTTAAACCATTTAAACGATTAATCGCTATAATAAAGAGAACAACGAAGGCGATTGCTTACTTATAGCGATCGCCTTCAACAAAACCCATAATTATTTCTTATCATGCCACAACTTCAAGCTCTTGCGTCAAACGAACAAGTCCTTGCTCAACGAGAACTCAACCAGTACATTTTTGCCCAAGCCAATGCCATAGCACCAGAAACCCCTAGTGATTCTTTTAATGGACTTGCTTGGTCAACCCAAAACATCCTGACCCACGCTATGATGCTTGCCCAACAGAAAGAGCATTTATCTAATAAGGAGTATAAAAAGCTTATAAAGCAGTACGGTTGGAAAAATGAAGACCGCAAGTACTTAAAAGTAGCGATCGCTTTCAAGGACTTTTCAAGTCAAGATTTAGCTCAAATCGAGCCAGCAACGCTCTTCCGCTTGGCAAATAACCCCAAAAAGTACCAAAGCGTTATCGATCGGTTGCTCTCTTCACCGGAAATTAATCAACAAACAGTTCGAGAACTGATTGCCAAGCAGCAACAACTCAGCGAACCAAAACAAGAACAAACCAGCATCTGGCGGCGGACAAAGAATGGTGGGAGATACTGTCAAATCCCACCCATTCACGAAACGGACGATCGCACGGGAACAACATTGCAAAAGATGATGGATGAGGAAGGGTTGACGGCACAGAGCATTGTAGCTGAGGCTATAGCATTACGGCAGGCGTACAACGAAGGTCGATTAGTGTTAGTGGAAAGCCTTGAGTCACGGAGTGAAGAAGTTTGGGTTGAGGACTCAAACGTGGACGTTGAGGTGTCTGAAGAAACCACGGAGGGTGAATGGACTTTCGAGCCTGCACCGGAAAAAAATGATTGGACTTTCGATAGTACGGAGTCTGATGACTTACCTCAACTCGAACGGGTTGTATCATCTGTTGAGCGATCGCCCCTAGAAGAGTTGATTGAGACGTTTCAAGTAGCTAAAACTTGGGAGGAAATAAGAGTTGCTGTAGCCGTTCGTGAAGACTACAAGCAAGAGGCATGGCAGGCGCTAACACCAGTTGAGAAGAAGCGAGTTAGAGCGTTAATGCCAATTCAGGTGAGAAAACTAAGAGAGGCGAAAAAGGCTGGCTTGATTGTTGATTTTCAAGAACTGAGAGAGGGTGTTTATCAGGTGCGGCGACTGGGAAATGTGTTAGGGGAAGTGGTGAGTGCATTGAGGTTGGATGCTTTTTTGGCACAGTTAAGAGGTGATGGGTAAAGCTTTGCTTGAAGGGGGATGAATTTAGATTAGTGCGATAAGCGAAGCTTAACGGCTATACTGCCGTATCGCCAGAAAACCCATTGAATTATGAAGATTTTGGATTTAAATTTCCAAACTCAAGAAGCGCTTTTCTCAGAGGCAATATTAGGCACTCTCAAATGCAGATAAATTATTTCGGACAAATTCGCGGAACGAAGTTGGTTTTTCTCCAAGAATTTGTGGGATATTGTCATAAGTATCAGCAAAGTCAGGAAGTTGTCCGGCTTGTAGCAATTCCATCTGACGAACAATACATTCAAAGTAAGCAGGTTCCATTGTTTGACCGATGGGTAGCTTTCGCAAATCGGAGGCGGGAAGTGGCTCGTATGTAATCGCTTTGCTAAGTTCTTCCGAAAGAATTTGTGCGGCTTCATTCATAGTCAGGGCTTCTACACTTAGGAAATACTTTTGCCCAATATGCTTTTGGGGAGAACGCAACGCTACTGCTGCAACACGCGCAAGGTCAAAACAATCTACCAATCCGACACGTTCCTGACCGAAGAACATACGAAGTTTTCCATCTTGTACAGCACCGAAAAAGTTTTGCATGAAAGCGTTGGGACAAAGATGAGTCCAACCAATACCGCTAGCTTCAATATAAGTTTCCACAAGTTGATGCCAAATATAATGGCGAATTAACTTTGTCTGCGGACAACCGGGTTGATGGAAAGTACCTACATGGACAATATATTCAACTCCAACGTCTTTGGCTGCATCTGTCAAGTTTTTACCTTGGCTAAGCATATCTACGGTGTAGCCAGTAACCATAAAAAGATGCTGTACGCCCTGTAGTGCTTTTTCGTAAGTCGATATCTGGTCAAGGTCAAGATGTACGGTGGAAATACCTCGTTTTGTAAAAGTTTCTGCTTGTTCGGGTTTGCGAATGGCAACACGTAACTGAAGGTGATCTGAACCACCGTCTTGTTCCAACAAGTTAACGAGGTGAGAACCCGTTCTACCAGTAGCACCGAGAATCAAAGCAACAGGATTTGAAGGACTCATCTGATTTTGACCACTAAAAATTACCAAGGAACGGGCTTGCGTGAATTAAAGAAACTACCTGTTGGACCGTCTTCCGGTAGTGTAGCAAGCCATACAGGAGTGTCAGCACCTTCTTCTACTGTTCCTGGTGCATCCGCACTACCCATATCTGTCTGTACCCAACCAGGACAAGCAGAATTGACTTTGATTGGAGTATCAGTAAGTTCCTTTGCAAATTGTACCGTAATTTCATTAAGTGCTGTTTTAGATGCTTGATAAGCTAAACCTCGGAATTGAAAGTAGTGTGAGTTTGGATCGAGAGTATCCGTAAGGGAACCAAGCGTACTTGAAATATTCACTATTCGACCTGCATTACTCTTGCGAATAAGGGGGAGCATTGCTTGAAGTACCGCAAAAGCACCAAAGACATTTGTCTCAAATGTTTCTTTAAAAACTTTTAAGTCAAGATCGCTGGGATTTATACCCCAGTCATGAAAAATACCCGCATTGTTTACCAAAACATCTAGCTTGCCAAAACGTTCTTCAATATTTTTGGCAGCTGTAGCAATAGAAGAGATGTCAGTCACATTAAGTTTAATAGATTGTACGTCAAGTCCTTGGGCTTGTAACTTTTCCGCAGCTTCAGCCCCTTTGATTTCATCTCTAGCACCTACAAGGACGGTCAACCCTGCTTTTGCAAGTTGACGGCTAATTTCAAAACCTAGCCCCTTGTTAGCACCTGTTACCAAGGCAATTTTTTTGTCGTAATTCTGCATAATTTGGTTGTGCTTAATTTGTATAGTCTCAGAAGAGTATGTCTTGACAAGTCTTTGTTGTTTTAGAAGCTTCAGTATTTTATAGAATTTCAGACGCTGCCATCTTGCATATTATTGCGAAATATATTTAATTCTTGTTTTATCTTGTTTACCAGATTCCTCAAATCTTGCATATACTTTAATTAGACGCAACGTTACGTCTTACAAAAGAAGCAGTCTATACTTATGTCACAAAAGGTAGAGAATAACCGCACTCAAATAAAATCTCCCGCGAAATCACCTTCAACACGCAGGCGAAATCAGCGTTCCCATCAAGCAATTCTTCAGGCGGCTTCGGAGTTGTTGGAAGAAAAGGGTTATGGAAGTGTTTGTATTGAAGCGATCGCAACTCGTGCGGGAGTAGGGAAGCAAACTATTTACCGGTGGTGGTCATCCAAAGCAGCTGTTATTATGGAAGCCTGCGCTACCCAAGCCACAAGCGAGATTTCTACACCAGATACAGGTTTAGTGCAAAAAGATTTATACACAATTTTGCAACAACTGTTTAACCTATTGAAAAAAACCCCTACAGGTAATGCCATCGCCGGACTCATTGCGGAAGCTCAAACAGATCCAGAGGTGGCTAAAGTATTTTACGAGCAATTTGTGCAAAGCCGCCGACAAGCTACATACACCATTTTAGAACGAGGAATTGCACGGGGTGAATTGCGATCGGACTTAAATTTGGAATTAGCGATTGATGCAATTTATGGTCCGGTTTGGTATCGGTTGTTGTTGAAGCATGCACCGTTGGATGACTCTTTTGCCAAAGAATTGGTGAATTTGGCTATGGTGGGAATACAAGTTTAGGTATTGAGGAAAACGCTTGTGGACGCCTATATAGCCGACTACCTAGGATGAAGCAAGAAGTAAACTGCGATTGCTTAATACGCATTTGGAGGATTTTGTGGAATTTGACGTGGATAGTAGGAAGTTTTGAACCGCCGAGGTGCAGAGGACGCAGAGTAAAGAGGTGAATCTAAATAGTGGGAAGAGTACTTCTACTGAAGTTCCACTTTTTTTATGAATTTTGCGATCGCTCGTAAGTATGAATTGCTTCCTGGTTGATAAATTTGGAAATGTCCTCCGCCTGGAATCAGCAAAATTTGTTTGGGTTGTGAAGCTGCGTTGTACAGTTCCTGGCTCATGTATGATGGGACAACAGTGTCGGCGGTTCCATGAATAAACAGAACTGGAACACGTAGAAAGCGAATTTTGGAGAGTGAGTCAAAACGTTGTGTCAAAAGTAAATCAACGGGAAACAACCAAAACCCATCTCTGTGCTTGATTGTTTCTACCATTGATGTGAACGAGCTTTGCATGATGAGCCCCCTCACTTCTGGATGTTGCACCGCCAAATCTAGAGCCACTGCACCCCCTAAGGATTCTCCATATATGACAATATTATTGGGAGGAATGTGTTTTTCTTTTACTAAATAATTCCAAGCCACTTGGCTATCTTGATAAATTTGCGACTCGCTAGGAAATGAACCTTGAGTGCGACCAAATCCTCGATAATCAATTACCAAGACAGAAAATCCTAACTGCCTTAATCCATGCAGTCTTGCTACGTGATTGTAGTAACTTTTATTTCCTGCTGCACCGCAAAAGTACAAAACAACTTTAGGAGAAGAAAGAACCTGCACGGGTTCATTTGGAATTTTTAAAAATTTCTCCTGAGGTAATGGTGCGCTAACCCACCAACCGTGAAGATTTTCGCCTTGAGTAGCAGTTGATATCAATACATCCTGATAGGGAAGTCTAAAATCTGGAGAACTGGGTAATGTTAGAATTTTAGGATTGGGGCGAAATATAATGTAACGCTGTCGCAAAAAGAGCAACACACAAGTAGAAAGGTAAGCGAGCGCCAATAATCCTGTAATAGATATCAATAGTTTGTAATGATGAAACAGATTTTTTTTACGTAAAGCAAGTTGCTGAGATTCAGTCATTCTGAACATTCTCTACTGTAAAATTGGTGCCATGAAGTTTGTTATAGTGAGCGATCGTTTCTTCTACTGAATAAGACTCCTCATTGCTCTCAGTCATAGCACGTTGAAAATTAGTAACATCTCTTGCATCTTCCGACGCTTCTAAACGCTTTAACTGATAATTGGGAATAGGTTCTTTAGATACAATGGCGTAAAGTACATCTGGGTCTAGATCTGCTCCCGATTGCCATTGAATGGTACCTACCTCAAGATTTACCTCAACCTGAGTAAAGTATTCTTGATTTTGTAAGGGAGCGAAAACACCAGTAAATTTAACAATTTTACTGATATCAACAACTCCTTCGACGCCATCTTCAAAACAGATGTGTAGTTGATAATTTTCTTGTGGTTGAACTACGACTATATCTTTTAACATAATTTACTCCAGTGGTAAAATTTTGTTTAAAGGTTGGTTATCCCTTGCCAGTTCCCAATCTGCCATTAATTCAGATTGATGTAAAGTAGCCCATTCTAATACCAGTTTAAATAGCCTAGAGGTTAGCTCACCTTCTAAAATTTCTAATGTTTCAATGCTAACTATAGCTTTTTGTTGATTATAGCGAACATGGAAGTGTGGCGGAGGATGGTTGTTATAGTACATAGTAATAAGAATTCCAAAAAATCGGCTAATTTCGGGCATTGGCTTTGCTACTGTGTAATTATGATAGTTTTAATAAGAATTATTGTTCAAACTGTAAGCTAGTCTGTAAATTCCCTCCACTAACTGCTGCTCTGTCAATTCACCATAACCAAAAATAAACTCACCCGTCAAATGCTGTCTAAGATAATGAGGGGCAGCAGACATGATTCCTACACCTGCTTGCTCTGCACGTTGCATAATCTCTTCATCACTAAAAGGTGTTTGCAACCTCACCATTAAATGGATTCCTGCTTTTTCTCCTAATATCGTCGCTTTCTCTCCAAAATTCATGTTGAAGGCTTTCACCAAAACTTGACGGCGTTTGTCGTAAACCGCTCGCATTTTTCTAATATGTCGTTCTAAATGTCCTTCCTCAATAAAGTCTGCAAGCACCTGCTGTTCTAGTAGTGGTAAATGCCGATCGCTTAACCATTTTGCACGAGCAAAAACAGAAACTAAGCTTTTTGGTAACACTAAATAACCAATTCTTAGGGAGGGAAACAGTACTTTTGAGAACGTACCGATGTAGAGAACTGAGTCGCTTTTGTCTAAACCTTGTAAGGCAGGAATAGGGCGATCGCCATAACGATATTCACTGTCATAATCATCTTCTACGATAAATGCCCCAGTTGCACCAGACCAAGTGAGTAATTCCAAACGTCTTGGCAGAGAAAGTATTGCTCCTGTGGGAAATTGGTGAGAGGGTGTGACATACACGAGCCGGATTTGTTCTTTTGCACGTGCTAAGTCTTCAACCACCAAACCAAACTCATCGACAGTAACAGGTAAAAGTTTTGCGCCTTGCGTTTCAAAAATGAGTCTTGCACTCAAGTAACCGGGGTCTTCCATGGCAATAACGTTCCCAGGCTCAATGAACAAACGCATAATTAAATCTAGTGCTTGCTGTGTGCCGTTCACAACTAACACTTGGTCTGGATCGCAGTTGACAGCACGGGAACGGGAGAGGTAGCGTGCGATCGCTTCTCGCAAAGGTTTGTATCCCAGAATATCTCTTGAATAATCCAGCCATTCCAAGTTAGAGCAACAGTAGCGAGACAGCAGCTTGCGCCATAGTTCTATGGGGAATTGGTCAAAAGCAGGTCGCCCGTAGCGGAAGTTAATTAACAATTCCGGTTCGGGAACTCTTGGTACATTCTCTGTCTGAAGTAAACCGACTCCGTATTTAGAGAGTTGAACTGGCGGACGAGTTTTTGTTCCGGTCGATTGAACTGGTGCTGAACGCAATAGATCGTCGGGAAGTTGAGAGCAAACGAAAGTACCTGAACCCATAACAGTCTCTATATAACCCTCACTTAAAAGGCGATCGTAGGTTTGAGTTACAGTCGTGCGGGAAATACTTAGAGATTTAGCAAGTTGACGGGTGGAAGGAATGCGATCGCTAGGTAACAATCGTCCCTTCAAAATAGCTTGGCGCAGTTCCTCGTAAAGCTGTTGGTGGAGTGGTATTGGGGAATTGCTGTTTATCGTAATGGCAAAATCCATTAGGCATCTTCTATCAAATCATCATCTAATTCCACACCTTAATCAATTTATGAGCAGCCTCCGACATTTCCGTAGTATAAGGCTGCCACGTATTATTTTTCATCGCTTCTGTTAGTGCAAAATCAAGAAATAGTCGCATCAATAGCGAGTATTCTTTGCTAGTCATTAGAAGTGTATATACAGGGTGTACTGATATGTTAACAGTTCATAGGCTGTCACTTTATGGAAACTACAATCATTGCATTTGGTGAATCATTGCATTTAGTGGGACGGGCGTCCTCGCCCGTCTCCGTTCTGTTCTATAGGACGGGCTAGAAGCCCGTACCACAAGAGCGAGGTTTACTGAGGTTGTGTTAGTTCAAAAATTATTAGCTAAGTTTGCTTGAGTTATGACGACCTACTAAAGTGGACTTATACAAAATAACAAAAGTGGCTCTTGTTAAAGACAACTTAGGAAAAGTATGAAGGATAAAGTAAAACATTTACATCCTTCATACTTCTTTTATGTTGATTGAACAACGAATCATTATCAAAGAAGCAACGGCATCAGAAGACTTTCTCATTGCCGAGCATTTCTATAAAATGTGGTTGGACATAGGGTTTCCAGATGATGCCATCGCCCTGAGCGCAAGCCGTACCCGGCTTATCGCACCCGATTGGTTAAATATTACCCTTCAGTTTGTAGAAAAAGCACGTCGAGAGTTATTCTATAAAGCTTTTGTGGCAGAGGTTGAAGGTGCAGTTGTCGGTTCTGCCAGTTGCCAGCTCCATAGCGGTCTCTACCCAAATATTATCAAGCAAGAATACCGCAAATACGGATATATTTGGGGCGTTTATGTTGAACCTTCATATCGCCGACAAGGAATTGCCAAGCAACTGACAAGTAAAGCTGTCACCTATTTGAAAGAGATTGGTTGTACGCGGGTAGTTCTCAACGCTTCTCCATTAGGAAAACCAGTTTATGAGAGTCTTGGTTTTTCTAGTAGTAATGGTATGCAATTAGATTTGTAAAATATTCAGAAACTTGAGTATTGTTCGCTCTACTTCGTTTTTTTGTAATTGGGATACACATTTATGACTACATTAAATAATCAAAGTGATAAGGCGGGAACGGCTTGCGCTCAGGGCGATGGCGAACTGTTGACTGTTACAAAACGCAATCAGATTAAGCGAGTTCCGCAACGGGGTCATTACGAATCTCAGGTAATCTATGAAATTTTAGACGAAGGATTAGTTTGCCATGTAGGGTTTGTTGTTGATAACCAACCCTATGTTATTCCTACTGCTTACGGTCGAATTGAAGACAAACTTTATATCCATGGTTCCCCAGCAAGTCGTATGCTTCGTTCTTTAATTCATGGGATTGAAGTGTGCGTCACAGTGACTTTACTTGATGGATTAGTTCTAGCAAGATCCGCATTTCACCATTCTATGAATTACCGTTCCGTCGTCATATTTGGTACGGCGACTCTAGTACAAGATACACAACAGAAGTTAGAAGCATTGAAAGCTTTTACCGAGCATATTGTACCGGAACGATGGGCAGAAGTACGGCAACCCAATCGTCAGGAATTAGAAGGAACTTTAGTGCTTTCATTGCCGATAACAGAAGCATCTGCTAAGGTGCGGACAGGACCACCAAAAGATGATGAAGCTGATTATGCTTTACCAGTATGGGCTGGTGTTTTGCCTTTAAAACTAGTTACAGGAAATGCAGTTCCAGATTCACGTTTGAATACTAAAGTGTCTTTACCAAATTATGTACAAAAATACACGATATAATTACAAAGGTGAAGAGAAGATTTTTGTACAATAGTCAACAATGAATTACATCTTTTTTATCTCACGCAAAGACGAGGCAGCGCGTTGCGGGGGTTCCCCCCGTTGTAGCGCCTGCCGTCACAAAGGCGCAAATTACTCCCTTTCCACTATAAGATTACGATTTTCTTTTCCTCTTTCTTCGTGTCCTTTGCCTCTTGGCGGTTCATACAAATAAGTAATCTTCGGGTAGGAAAGGATAAGAATTCATTCTTTGTGGTCTAAATAAATAAAACCTGCTATTGTATTCAATTAATAAACTGAGAAAAGTAAGTATATGCTTGATGCTTTAGCTTTTGGATTTTAAACGCGATCGCACTTATTCTTTACCTAAAACTTTTTCTATAACTTTTGCGCTCGCTCAAGGGATTCCAATTGCTGCCCAATTAAATCAAGTGGTAAATAGGAGTGCATAGTATCGAGCGTGGGTATAGACTTCTATCTTAGCGAGAGTTCTACAGACCTCACCCTCCCAACTTTAGAGAATGTTTGTAAAGTATACCGCTGTGTCAAGATCCCCAGATAGCAATTCCTCATCTTTTTTCTCTGCGCTTTGGTGCGCCTAGAAGGTTCAAAAATAATTTATTTAACCGCAGAGGCGCAGAGTACGCAGAGGTAAGAAGAGAGACTATTTACCCTACGTATATTTTACAACTTTTACACAGCTTGCCACATATCATACATAAACTTCCGGACTCAAATCCTCAGTATTGAAGAGTGTATTTAATTACTGTCTATTCTATAGCTACTTATGAATAACCCTGCTACAACATCATGGAACGAAGTCCGCGCTGCATTTCAAAAAATTTGGGGTTATGAGGACTTTAGACCACCGCAGGGAGAAATTATTCAAAGTTTATTGGCGAAAAAAGATGCACTGATTATCATGCCCACAGGTGGTGGGAAATCTATCTGTTTTCAGTTACCAGCATTATTACAAACTGGACTTACGCTTGTGATTTCGCCATTAGTGGCGCTAATGGAAAACCAAGTACAGGAATTACAACAACGTCACTTAGCAGCTGCTCTTTTACATGGTGAGTTACCAACGTTTCAACGACGGAAAACTTTGCAAGCTTTAGAAAAACAACAGTTGCGGTTGCTTTACCTGTCGCCGGAGACTTTACTCAGTCCACCCGTATGGGAAAGATTGTGTCAACCTCAACTTATGATTAATGCTCTGATTTTAGATGAGGCACATTGTTTGGTGCAGTGGGGAGATACTTTTAGACCTGCTTATCGAAGATTGGAAGCTGTCAGACCTGCACTCCTTAAATCTAAGCCAGTTGGAACAAAGATAGCAATTGCCGCTTTCACTGCTACTGCTGACCCCACAGCCAAAGCAATAATTCAACAAGTCCTACAATTACACGAACCGACAGTGTTTTGCATCAATCCTTACCGTCCCAACATTAACCCTTCTGTTCGCATAGCTTGGACGCCAAGGGGGAGAAAGCAACAGATTTTGAAGTTTTTGAAGGATAAAACAAAACAAAGTGGGTTGATTTACGTTCGCACAAGACAAGATAGTGAAGATTTAGCTGCATGGCTGCAACAGAAGGGATACTCTACCACTAGCTATCATGCAGGGCTGGGTGCAGAAGACCGTCGCGCTGTAGAAGCAAAATGGCTGAGTGGAGAAATATCTTTTGTGATTTGTACGTCTGCTTTTGGTATGGGAATCAACAAAAGTGATTGCCGTTGGGTGATTCATTTTCACTCACCCTTACTGCTATCAGAGTACGTTCAAGAAATTGGACGTGCAGGAAGAGATGGTAAACCAGCCCAAGCCCTAACTTTAATAAGCGAACCTACAGGATGGTTAGATCCAGAGGACAAACAAAGGCAAAAGTTCTTTGAAAAGAAAGTGCGATCGCTCCAAAACTCCGCTCAGCAACTTGCGAAAAAACTGCCTTCTACTGGTGAAGTGGCAACAGTGACACAACAATTTTCTGAAGGTGCCATCGCACTCTCTTTACTGCACAGTAGCGGTCAACTCAAGTGGCTCGACCCATTCCACTATACAATTCTTCCCGGTACAAAAACCTCACCCGTCACACAATTAAGTGCTACCAAGCAGATGAGCCAGTATCTTCTAACTAAGCAATGCCGTTGGGGATTTTTATTGAACGCTTTTGGTTTTCACAAAGAAGTCAACTGGCATTGCGGGCATTGTGATAATTGCTTAAAAAATTATGAATTATAAATTATGAATTATGAATTGAGAATTTTTAATTCATAATTCATAATTCATAATTTATAATTCTAAAATTGTCTTAAGAAACGTAAGTCGCTGGCATAGACGCGGCGAATATCATCGATTTGGTGGAGTACCATGGCAAAACGTTCTACTCCAAAGCCCGCAGCAAAGCCAGTGTATACTTCTGGATCGTAGCCAACAGCTTTAAGTACGTTTGGATCGACCATTCCGCAACCCATCACCTCCAACCAGCGACCGTTCCATTGCAAGTCAACTTCTGCAGAGGGTTCGGTGAAGGGAAAATAGCTGGCGCGGAAGCGAATTTCCACGTCGCCAAACATTTCTTGTAAAAATACTTTTACAGTTCCTTTAAGGTCGGTAAAGGTTAACCCTTCATCGACTGCTAAAAGTTCTATCTGATGGAAAACTGCTGAGTGAGTCGCATCAACATTATCTCTTCTGTAAACTCGTCCGGGAGCGATGACTCGAATGGGTGGTTCCTCGGTTTCCATGTAACGAATTTGTACTGACGAGGTATGAGTCCGCAAGAGATTTCCATCTGGTAGATAGAATGTGTCCTGCATATCGCGGGCTGGGTGATCCGGAGGCGTGTTGAGTGCTTCAAAGTTGTAGTAGTCGGTTTCCATCTCTAAACCGTTGGCTACCGTGTAGCCCATACCAACAAAGATGTCTATTGCTTTATCGATTATCCCATTGAGCGGATGGACGCGACCTTGAGGACGGTAGATTCCTGGCATTGTTACATCCAAAGTTTCAGCATCTAGCTGTGCTTGAATTTGAGCTTTTTCTAAAGCTGCGTGTTGCCGATCTATACTGTCTTGTAGGGCATCTTTTACCGTGTTTGCGATCGCCCCAATTTTTGGTCTTTCTTCTGCACTCAATTGACCCATACTTCTCAACAGCGCCCCTAGCTGACCTTTCTTACCCAGGTAGCTGACTCTTAGTTCTTCAAGGCGTTCTAGTGTATCGGCGGCGGCGATTGCCTTTTCTCCTTCCTCTTGCAGTGCTAAAAGTTGCGCTTCTAAGTTGTTAGTCATTAGTTAATAGTCATTAGTTAATAGTCATTTGTCATCGGTCATTTGTCATTTGTCATTGGTCATTTGTCATTTGTTATTTGCAAAGAACGAATGACGTTAGCATGGCATCCACAAGCCAAAGACAGCAGTCAAAGCCAAACTGTTGTTTTCCTGCACCCAGGACTAAACTATTATATTAGATTCTTGCTCAATCAGTGACCAGTGACCAGTGACCAGTGACCAGTGACCAGCAACAACTAACAACTAACAACTAACCACTAACTACTAACAATGAAATTACTAATTAGTAATGATGATGGTATTTCATCTCTGGGTATTCGTACTCTTGCCAACACCTTAGCGGAAGCAGGTCACGATGTGAATGTAGTGTGTCCGGATCGGGAACGTTCTGCTACCGGACATGGGTTAACTCTACACCAGCCAATCCGTGCTGAAATTGTGGAATCTATCTTTCATCCAACTGTCAAGGCTTGGGCTTGCGATGGCACTCCTTCTGACTGTGTTAAGTTGGCTCTGTGGGCTTTGTTGGAATCCCCGCCAGATTTAGTTCTTTCTGGTATTAATCACGGTGCCAATTTGGGGACTGAAATTCTCTACTCTGGTACTGTGTCTGCAGCAATGGAAGGCTTGATTGAGGGGATTCCTAGTATCGCCTTTAGTCTTGCTAGCCACAAAAGTAAGGATTTTCAACCCTCTGCTGATTTTGCCAAAATTTTAGTAGGGCAAATTGAGAAAAACCCCTTGCCAGAGTTGATGTTACTTAATGTCAATATTCCTCCTGTCAAATGGGAAGAGATTACCGGGGTGACTCTCACCCGTCAAGGCGTGCGACGTTATGTCGATGTTTTTGATAAGCGAGTCGATCCGAGGGGGAAAACTTATTATTGGTTAACTGGTGAAGTTCTGGAGGACGTTGAACCACCGATTGGTTTGAATCTTTCTCAGAACATACCTATTGACGTTCGCGTTATCCGTGAAAACTACATCAGTATCACACCTTTACAATACAATCTTACCTATGCACGGGGACTTAGTGAATTATCTAAGTGGGAATTTAAGTTTCCATAAAGTTTATAAAATGTACGGATAACTCCGTCTAGTTACCGAAATGCAACTGGGCAAAATTTAGGTTATAAAGTGAGGAGTCCATTTTGAGGATAAACGATAGATAAATATTTAAAGATATGAAAACTCAGCTAAAAATTTTTTCATTCCTAAAAACAAAAACAATGTGTTACCAGAGCACGCTGTCTTCCTGAAAAGTTCTTTTTTAAGAAAAGCCTGAAGACAGCATAAACTTAATAATTAAAGTAAAAATTCTTTGTATCGATCGCCCACTCAGTCCAGCAAGCAAAACTCATGTCTAGGGTAGAAAATTTATTTTCCGTGTATTTTTGGGGCGTTCGCGGCAGTATTCCCTGTCCGGGACCTGACACCGTTCGCTATGGCGGTAATACCCCTTGCGTTGAGATGCAAGTGGGCGGCAAACGCTTAATTTTTGATGGAGGCACGGGTTTACACGTTTTAGGACAATCTTTGTTGTCCAAAATGCCGATAGAAGGACATATTTTTTTCACCCACTCCCATTGGGATCATATGCAAGGGTTTCCCTTCTTTAGCCCGGGTTTTATTATGGGAAACACTTTTCATATCTATGGTGCGATCGCTCCTGATGGCTCCACCATAGAACAGCGTCTCAATGACCAAATGCTGCATCCCAATTTTCCGGTTCCCTTGCAAATCATGCAGGCGAATCTGGATTTTCACGATGTCATACCGGGACGTGCAATATATATTAATGATATTACTGTAGAAACTGCCCCACTCAATCATCCTGGTGAAGCTGTAGGATACAGGGTAAATTGGCGCGGAAGATCTGCTGTTTACGTAACTGACACCGAACATTTTCCTGACAGAATAGATGAAAATGTTCTTAAGTTAGCTCGCGATGCTGATATTCTTATCTATGATTCTACTTATACCGATGAAGAGTACCATTCTTTAACCAGACCTAAAATTGGTTGGGGACACTCTACTTGGCAGGAAGCTGTGAAAATAGCTCAAACGGCTAATGTCAAAACTTTAGTTATCTACCATCACGACCCCTCTCACGATGACGAATTTCTAGATCGTGTCGGTCAAGAAGCAGCAGAGAAATATCCGGGGGCTGTGATGGCACGTGAAGGCATGGTACTTCAAATTCCCGTACCCATTACTTTATCAGAATCTTTTCGGTGTTAGGAAATTCTTTGTTTAAAGATGTATCAAGGAAGTAAAGGTAGATTTTGGATTAGATTGGTGATTAGAAGCTTATGCGCTTTGCACGCAAGTGCCAACAGCCTCTCAGCAAAAAACGGTTAACCGCTAACTCAAGCAGTTTGCCGTTAGCCATCACTCATCAGCCGAAAATTATAATAAGGCTGAGACGCGATCGCCTTTGGCGCAAGCCTCCCCCGGCTTATCGCTAATTAGCTGATAGCTTAAACATTCCTAAAATCCCAGAATCGACGTGCTAAATCTGTCTCAAAATGGGTTTTCTGTGTGGGTTACTTCTTCAACCGAATTGGCTCTAACACCGACGTGTGTTGCTCTAGGCAAATTTGACGGCGTGCATCGCGGTCACCAACGGGTTATTCAACCTATATTGTCTGATGTCACGGCATCCTCACACGCCTACTCCACGGTGGTCACCTTTAATCCCCATCCTCAAGAATTTTTCACAGGTCGCGCCCGCACCTGGTTGACACCGTTGGATGAAAAAATTTTTCAGTTGCGATCGCTTGGGGTAGAACAATTAGTACTGCTACCCTTTGATAAAGAATTGTCCGCGTTAACTCCCGAACAATTCGTAGAAAAAATTCTCATCCAACAATTACAAGCCAAACGGATTAGTGTCGGGCAAGATTTTTGTTTTGGCTCCAATCGTAGTGGGACTGCTCGAGATTTGCAAATCCTTGCTGCCAAGTTTGACATTCCCGTCACCATTGTTCCCATAGAAACTTGTGCATCTCCTGAAACTGCAGACAACAGCGAGCCCAGCGATTCTAATTTCCCAGCTCGCATTAGCACCTCACTCATCCGTCAAGTTCTACAGAATGGTGATGTTTGTCAAGCAAACAAGCTGTTAGGAAGACCTTATACCTTAATAGGTCACGTCATCAAAGGTCAACAAATTGGGAGAACAATTGGGTTTCCCACTGCCAACCTACAGTTGCCAAAAGATAAATTTTTGCCAAGTTTTGGGGTTTACGCAGTTCGTGTTTTTACTCTCAGTGAGACACTGAACGAGCCAGAAGATACTTACTTAGGCGTAATGAATATAGGTAACCGTCCAACAGTAGATGGTACGTATCAATCCGTAGAAGTCCATTTATTTGATTGGTCTGGCGATTTATACGGTAAAAAACTAGCAGTACAGCTAGAACAATTTTTACGACCCGAGGAAAAATTTTCTTCATTAGAAGCCCTAAAACAACAAATTCAACAAGACTGCATTGCTGCAAGAGCATTTTTGGCTGGTTAGTTGGGAATAATAATGGGGACTGGGGACTGGGGACTAGCGACTGGGGAAGGTTCTAATTCCCAATCCCCAATCTCTATTGCCCCTTATCCCCAGAGGGGGCCCCGAGTTCCCCAATCCCCATACTATGAGACAACAAATTGACGCTTTAACACAAAACCTAGGACTAGCGATTGTTGGTAAAGCTGAGGCAATAAGGTTAGTACTCGTTGCCTTGCTAGCAGGCGGTCATGCTTTATTAGAAGATGTACCAGGGGTAGGCAAAACCCTCCTCGCCAAATCTTTAGCTCGTTCTATTGATGGTAAGTTTCAAAGATTACAATGTACTCCCGATTTACTCCCAACTGATATTACAGGTACTAATATTTGGAATCCAAAAAGCGGTGAATTTACTTTTCTTCCGGGTCCGGTATTTGCTAATGTCCTACTAGCAGACGAAATCAATCGTGCTACACCTCGCACCCAGTCAGCCTTGCTAGAAGTGATGGAAGAACACCAAGTCACGGTGGATGGTGTTTCTCGTAACGTTCCCTTACCATTTTTTGTCATTGCGACTCAAAACCCAATTGAATATCAAGGGACTTTTCCCCTACCAGAGGCGCAGATGGATCGATTCATGTTATCCGTGAGTCTCGGCTATCCTACTGAAGCAGAAGAACTTCAGATGCTGCAACGCCATCAAGAAGGTACCAATGTCGCCGATTTACAGCCCTGTATCTCTTTAGCAGAAGTACAGGAATTACAACGAATATGTTCAAAAGTCAAGGTAGATACTTCACTACAACAGTATATTCTTGACTTAGTGCGAGCAACGCGACACGATGAGGAAATTACACTTGGTGCCAGTCCTCGCGGTACAGTTGCTTTACAACGAGCAACTCAAGCCCTAGCTTTTCTGTTGGGGAGAGACTATGCCATTCCCGATGATGTAAAATTCTTGGCACCTTACGTTCTTTGCCATCGTCTGATACCGAGTGGAGGACGCAGAGCAAAAACGGTGATGGAACGATTATTACGTTCTGTACCTGTTCAGTGACCAGTGACCAGTGACCAGTGACCAGTGACCAGTGACCAGTGACCAGTGACCAGTGACCAGTGACCAGTGACCAGTGAGCAGCAATCGATCCAAAATCTAAAATCCAAAATTCCCAAACAAATGTCAAAGATTGTTAAACGTCAATTCCGCAATCAAAAATTAAAGAGAACGCCGCTTGGGTTCCTCTTAGTTATTCTGGCTTGGAGTTTGGTTATGGGTTGGCTTTTAGCAATGGCAACTCATGCTCAAGGCGCACCTTCTACTCCCTCTTCTCACGGGTCACGGGTCACCGATCGCTGGTCACTGGTCACTGGTCACTGGTCACTGGTCACTGATTCTGAAGTCGGTACTGTTGATGTCGTTCCCGCACAACACCAACTTGGGCAAGAATTATATTTGGAAAATTGCTCGACTTGTCATATTGCCTTACCTCCTGCTGTTTTTCCTACCCAAACTTGGAAAAATTTGTTGGAGGACTCACAGCACTATGGAGTACAACTTAAACCATTAGTCGATCCGCCACGTATTTTAGTTTGGAGGTATCTTTCTACTTTCTCTCGTTCCCAATTGCTAGAAGACGAACAAATTCCCTATCGCGTTGGTAGTTCTCGATATTTTAAGGCATTGCACCCCCAAGTTAAAATACCAAAGCCCGTCCAAATTGGCAGTTGTGTTACCTGTCACCCATCCGCCTCAGACTTTAATTTTCGTCGCCTCAGTCAGGACCAGTGACCAGTGACCACCTGACCAGTGACCAGGGGGAATTTTCTACCTTTTCTACCCCCAATCCCCAATCCCTAATCCCTACCTCCCAAGGAGGGGAATCGCTACCTCTCCTCAGTTGGGCTTTGGTGCTTCAACTGTGAGCAAAATGATACTATTGAAACAGTCTAGATTTAAGATAAAAATTCAATTCCTACGCTGAGAAATCTGATTGGCTGTTAATAATGCTGTTTTCGAGCAAATTTTCATGACTAACCCATCTCAATTTAAGGTTGGGTTTGGTTAAGTGTTTATAATTAATCCCAATCCTTTAGTTTCCGTCCCCTTAATTCTGTTCAATAATCTGCCATGCTAAAAACTTTGTTGGGCGACCCCAACGCTCGTAAACTTAAAAAATATCAACCTTACATTACAGACATTAATCTTCTGGAGGAAGACGTAAAAGCCCTTTCGGATGACGAACTAAAGGGCAAGACTGTGGAGTTTAAACAGCGTCTTGGGAAAGGCGAAACTCTTGATGACATCTTACCGGAAGCGTTTGCTGTGGTTCGGGAAGCAGGACGCCGAGTTTTGGGGCTGCGTCACTTTGATGTTCAATTGTTGGGTGGTATTATTCTCCACACAGGGCAAATTGCTGAGATGAAGACTGGTGAGGGTAAAACTCTGGTTGCAACATTACCGAGTTATTTAAATGCTCTCACAGGTAAAGGCGTTCACGTCATCACAGTGAATGATTACCTAGCCCGTCGTGACGCGGAATGGATGGGACAGGTACATCGTTTTTTGGGATTGACCGTGGGGCTAATTCAGCAATCCATGACGCCAACGGAACGTAAGAAGAATTACGATTGCGATATTACTTATGTCACTAACAGTGAGGTGGGTTTTGACTACCTGCGGGACAATATGGCAACATCTATGGCGGATGTGGTACAGCGCCCGTTTAATTACTGTGTTATTGACGAAGTAGATTCCATCTTGGTTGATGAAGCGCGGACGCCTCTTATTATCTCAGGACAAGTCGAAAGACCAACGGAAAAATATCTTAAAGCAGCCGAAATAGCTCTAGCATTACAGAAAGACGAGCATTATGAAGTAGACGAAAAAGCTCGGAACGTACTGCTGTCGGATGAAGGTTTTGCAGAAGCAGAACAACTTTTGGGAGTTAAAGATTTATTTAACCCAGAAGACCCTTGGGCGCATTTCATTTTTAACGCGATTAAAGCAAAAGAACTTTTCCTGAAGGATGTAACATATATTGTCCGTAATGGAGAAGTTGTCATTGTCGATGAATTTACAGGTCGAGTTCTTCCGGGACGCCGTTGGAGTGATGGACTGCACCAAGCCATTGAAGCTAAAGAACACGTAGAAATTCAGCCAGAAACTCAAACTCTAGCGACAATTACTTATCAAAACATGTTTTTGCTGTATCCCAAGTTATCTGGTATGACGGGAACGGCAAAGACGGAAGAAGCAGAGTTTGAAAAAATTTACAAGCTGGAAGTTGCGGTTATTCCTACTAATATGACGAGGAAACGCCAAGATTTGCCAGATATGGTCTTTAAGACAGAAGCAGGTAAATGGAAAGCGATCGCACAAGAATGTGCCGAAATGCACGCACTTGGTAGACCTGTTCTCGTGGGAACTACGAGTGTAGAAAAATCAGAATATCTCCGGCAATTGTTGAGACAAATGGAGATTCCCCACGAATTGCTGAACGCTAGACCGGAAAACGTGGAGCGGGAAGCAGAAATTGTCGCACAAGCAGGACGGAAAGGCGCTGTAACGATTGCGACTAACATGGCTGGGCGTGGTACTGACATCATTCTTGGTGGTAACGCCGAGTATATGTCACGTCTCAAGATACGGGAATACTTTATGCCTCGCGTTGTCAGACCGGATGATGAAGATGCTTTTGGTATCCATCGGGCTGCTGGCTTACCTCCGGCGGGAACGGGTGGCGGTCAAGGTTTTGTACCCGGTAAAAAGGTGAAAACTTGGAAGGCTTCACCACAAGTATTCCCAACTCAACTGACAAAAGAAGCAGAAAAATTGTTGAAAGATGCAGTTGATTTTGCTGTTAAGGATTATGGGGAACGGAGTTTATCGGAGTTGGAAGCCGAAGATAAAGTCGCTATCGCTGCAGAAAAAGCACCAACGGACGACACCGTCATTCAAAAATTACGGGAAGCTTACAACCGAGTTAAGCACGAGTACGAAGAGTTCACCAAAAACGAACACGATGAGGTGGTACAACAGGGCGGTTTACACGTCATTGGTACAGAACGTCACGAATCGCGCCGAATTGATAACCAGTTGCGGGGACGTGCGGGACGCCAAGGTGACCCCGGTTCGACAAGATTCTTCCTCAGCTTAGAAGATAACTTACTGCGGATTTTTGGAGGCGATCGCGTTTCGCGTTTGATGACAGCATTTAACGTAGACGAAGATATGCCTATTGAATCTGGAATGCTAACCCGTAGTTTGGAAGGTGCTCAGAAAAAAGTAGAAACTTACTACTACGACATTCGCAAACAAGTCTTTGAGTACGACGAAGTGATGAACAATCAGCGTCGTGCGATTTATGCGGAACGCCGCCGTGTTTTGGAAGGACAAGACCTCAAAGAACAGGTGATCAAGTACGCTGAAAAGACGATGGATGACATCGCCGACTATTACATCAACCCCGATTTACCTTCAGAAGAATGGGAATTGGAAAAATTGGTTGAAAAAGTCAAAGAATTTGTTTATCTGCTAGCCGATTTACAGTCAAGTCAGCTAGAAGATATGACAATGACCGAGATTAAAGAGTTCTTACACGAACAAGTAAGAATTGCTTACGATCTCAAAGAAGCTCAAATTGACCAAATTCAGCCCGGATTAATGCGTCAAGCAGAAAGATTCTTTATTTTGCAAAGAATCGACACTTTGTGGCGCGAACACTTACAGCAGATGGACTCTTTACGCGAATCTGTAGGATTGCGAGGTTACGGACAGAAAGATCCGTTAATTGAGTACAAGAGTGAGGGGTACGAATTGTTCTTGGATATGATGGTCAACATCCGCCGAGACGTAGTTTACTCCTTATTCATGTTCCAACCACAGCCTCAGCCAATGATGCAAACATCTTCAGAGATGGTTTAGGGAAAAGGGAGTAGAGAGTAGGGAGAAGAAAATTTTCATTTATTCTGATGTATGAAAGTAGATGATGGCTACTTTGTAAATGATACAAATCTGACTCCCTCCCTCGTTCCCAGGCGGAGCCTGGGAATGTTGTTTTAGGAGGCTCCGCCTCCCGTACTCAGAACTAAACTACATTCAAGATTTCACGGCAAAATAGAGAAAACCACAAATTATTGAAAGTACCTATGGAAATTGCACAAAACATAAGTGTAGATCCAAATGTTCACCACGGAACTCCTGTCATCACCGGAACCCGTGTTCCTATCTCTATTGTTATCGGTTCTCTTGCAGGCGGTATGAGCAAAGAAGAAGTCATGCAAGAATATGAGCTAACTCAAACACAGGTTGAAGCCGTACTAACTACCCTACAGCATATTCTGTAAACTGCCGCATAAATGGAGAGTGAAATCCCAATACAATATCCTCCTTTGGTACTCCAGCAATAACTAAATCTGCTGCAATATCATCCTCCGTACCATTCCATTGCAACCAAATTTTTCCACCTTTTAGATCGATGTGTATGATACAACTATGTACCCAATCCTGACCTTCCCAGCCTATATAAACGATTTGGTAATGGTCGCGTTCCGTGTCAAAAATTGTCTCAACTTCAACATCTCCGTAGGCGGGTTTTTGTCTACCATACTCTCCAAGTATCTGTTGTACAAGCTGCCGATATCGTACTATTTTTTCCATTCCACAATCACCTCAGATTCAATATTATAAACAATCATTTTGACTTGATTTTCCTCCACCATTTCCCTAGGAAATTCAAGTTGAAAAAATGTTCTATAAGTCATCGAAGGTACTGCCAAGTATAAAATCCGATCTGGTTCTCGCCGTCGCAGTGCGCTTCTATAATTGATAAATTGTCCTAGTGCAGTGTGGAATTCTGAGATTGCAGACGACTGCTCCAGAAAACTCTTGACTTCAACAGCAATTTTTTCGCCTTCCCTTTCTGCCGCAATCAGTTTTTCTGCTGCCAAATCAATGTACATTTTTACACCACCCACACTAAATGTCAATGGGTCGTGAGTTATGTGCCAACCGTCTTTCTGTAAAGCTTTTTTTACAACCTCATGAAAGACATCTCTAGCAGACATAAATACACACAATAATATTTCCTACCTCCATGCTACAGTAAGTGGAGACATTGTGTAGGAACAAAAAACATATGGCAGATCGCAAGAGGTGAAAGTATTTTCAGGAGTTAGTTCAAATGAGTAAGCTAGTCATACCAAATTTTACAGGAAACCAATTGGGACAAGTAACCGTTACCTTAACTCTTACAAATCTCATAGACCAAGTTTTAGCTCAGCGAGGTTTTATTTCTCCTGAAGAAGTTCGCTCTTGCATCCTGGACAATGTTTTAGTAGATACAGGAGCAACAATGCTATGCTTACCCACTGCTATTATCGATCGCCTAGGTTTAGTGCAGTCTGGAGAAGTGAATGTGGAGACAGCAGCCGGAATGAAGCAGGGGCGGATTTTTCGAGCTGTTGACCTATGTATTGAAGACCGTCGAGGAACTTTTGATTGTTTAGAATTAACAGAAGTGCCTTATGCTTTGCTAGGTGTAACACCAATGGAAGTTCTTGGAGCATTTACTAGAACTAAGATTTGTTGATGATTTAAAACATAGTTGACAATATCTAACATGGGGAATCAAATAA